>CAZANJ010000186.1:0-6109 GCA_964486415.1 uncultured Anaerolineales bacterium | reverse complement strand
CGTTTTGAGACGATTTTCGTCGCGCAGAGCCGGGATCTGGCGATCCCTGATGAGCAACAGATAAATACATTGCCCTGTGGTGTGATAGAGTTAGATAGAGGATAGGGATGGCTTGAGGATGGAGAATACTACAAATATCGATTCTGGAGATCAACCAGGGACCCAATACCCACTGGGGAAATTACCCCCGGAGCATTTGGCACGCCTGTTCGCGCGTCACGCGCCCAACGATCCGCGCGTCATCATCGGCCCCGGCGTTGGGCGCGATGCGGCGGTCATTTCTTTCGGCGATCCGACCAAAAGTGGAAGTGACCGCTACCTGGTCGCCAAGACCGACCCCATTACCTTCGCCAGCGACGAGATCGGTTGGTACGCTGTGCACGTCAACGCCAACGATGTCGCTTGCACCGGTGCGACGGCGCTCTGGTTCCTCGCCACGCTACTCTTGCCCCAGGCGACCACCGACGAGGCGCTGGTGGACACCATCTTCGACCAGATCGGGGAGACGTGTCGGGAATTGGGACTCTCCCTGGTGGGTGGACACACCGAGATCACTCACGGCCTCGACCGTCCCATCGTCGTCGGCCTGATGCTGGGAGAAGTCGCTCCGGAGCAGTTGGTGCGGCCTGACGGCGCTCGGCTGGGAGATGTGCTGTTGATCACGAAAGGTATCGCTGTTGAGGGAACGGCCATCATCGCGCGGGAAAAGAGGGACGAATTGGCGGGGGGGGACGAGGACGTGCTGCGACGTTGTCGGGATTTCTTGTACGACCCTGGCATCAGCGTGGTGCGGGATGCAAAAGTAGCCACAGCAGCCGGCGCGGTGCACGCGATGCACGATCCCACCGAAGGCGGGCTGGCGACCGGGCTATGGGAACTGGCTGAAGCGGCCGGGGTTGGACTGGAGGTGGATGAGGATGCCATCCCGATTTTCCCGGAGACGCGGAGGTTGTGCGCACAGTTGGAACTGGATCCGCTGGGGTTGATCGCCTCTGGGTCGTTGCTCTTGGCGGTGGCGCCGGAAGACGCCGTTGGGATCAGGTTGGCGCTGGAGGAGGCCGACATCTCGGCGACTCAAATCGGGCGGGTGGTCGAGCGTGAACGGGGCATCACGTTGCGCAGTACAAGGGGAAAGCGCTCATTGCCGCGCTTCCGGAGAGATGAAATCGCGGGGCTGTTTGAGTAAAAGTTGCAAGTTGCAGGTTTGCAAGATTGCAAGTCGCGTTTGCCTTCATCATTCAACATTCCCCATTCTCCATTCATCATTTTTGATCACCAGGACGGAGCGGGGCGCGTGCTCGACGACTTGCCACGTCACGTCGCCCAGCATCCAGCGCTTGAGGCGGGGAGCGCTCTTCGAGGCGCCGATCACGATCAAGTCGGGATCGGCCTCGCGGGCCTCGCGGATGATTTCATCGCCGGGTGTGCCATAGCGCAGTTTTAGCTCCGCCGATACCCCTCTCCGCTTCAGGATTTCGGCGCTGTGGCGCAGGTGTCGCGCGATCGGCGTGTCGGTCTGGAGCAGTTCGGACAGCGTCTCATCCAACTCATCCAGGCCTGCGTACATGCTGGCGACGGGTGTAGCCACGTGGAGCAAGGTCACTTGGGCCCCGATCTTTTGGGCCAGCCATGCTCCCTCCTCAATCACTTGCTCCGCGATGTCCGCTCCTCCGCTGCAAATGAGGATGTGCTTCAACCTCTGTCGGGCTTGTCGGGCGATCAGCACAGAGGTAGTAGCGTGTCGAATAACGTGCCCCGTCACTGAGCCCAGGATATGCCGCTTCAGTCTCGGTGACTCGTTGGGGCCGAGCACTACGAGATCATAGACTTTCTCCTTCAGCTCGGCCAGGATTTGTTCCGCTGGATCGCCTCGACGAAGCCTCAACTCAACCTCTTCGCTTTTAAGCATTCCAAGAGCTAGTTTCAAGGATTCCTCGCCGGTCGTCTGATCTTCGTCGTGTGAGCTGACGTGGAGCAGGGTTAGCTTGTTCACCCGGCCGACCGAGCTGCAAGTTTCGCCAAACCATAACTTGGGTTCTTTTTCTGATACACGAGCCACACAGACCAAGACGTTCATCGCCCAACCTCCTGGATATTAAAAGTGAATCGCGCCGCTGCTGATTAGCTTGATGATGACCAACACAGCTCCGATCAGGGGAAGGCCGGAGAAGAAGAGGCGGATGCGCGGCCCGGTGAAGAAGCGGGTGGCGGTGGCGCCAATCTGCGCTCCCAGGGCCGCGCCGGTGTGCATCATCAAGGCCATCAGGACGTCCACATTTCCCTTTGCGGCATGAGTCAGAGTACCGAAGCCGGCCGAGATTACTATCTCAAACAGATCGGTGCCCACGGCCACGTGTGTGGGAACGCCTAGCGCGTAGACCAACATCGGCACACGCACGAATCCGCCGCCCACGCCGAGGGCGCCGGCCAGGAAGCCGGTGAAGAGCCCCACGCCTAGCACGACCCAGAGTGAGATGGCCGCGATGCCTGAGCCGGGCAGGGAGATCATCGGGGGCAAATGAAGGCCGTGGACGCGCCGCCTGATGCCCTGGAAGCCCGTCACGTCCTTCGCGTCCATGCGGTCGGTGCGCATAATGCGCAGCGCTCGCATGCTCTCCCAGGCGGTGAAGATGCTGATCGTGAGCAGGATGATGACGTAGGATACGCCGATCACCAGGTCGACGATCCCGGCGCTTTCCAGTGCTTCGACTGCCCTCGCGCCCCCCTCGACGCCCACCATAGTACCGACTACCATCAACAGGCCCAGTTTGCTGTCCACGTGGCCCAGTGCGCGATGACGTCGGGCCGCGACGATGGACTTTCCGGTCATGTGGGCCAGGTCAGTGCCCACGACGAAGTTCATCGGCACGCCGGCCCAGAACATCAATGGGCCGGCGATGAAGCCTCCACCGACGCCGAAGAATCCTCCCATGATGCCAACCAGGAATCCGACGCCGGCCAATAAGAGTGGGTTGAGCGTGACATCAGCGATGGGGAAGTGCATTAGTAGCCCTTAGTCCAAACGATCTAGCGGAAGTAATTTGAGAAGGAACGAGGTCAAAGAGTCAAGGAGTGTGCCTTGCGCGACGATCAGGCCCAGGGTGACGAAAGCGTAAAGGGTCAATTTATTGTGGAATAGTTGTTGCAGCGGTTCAGCCAGCAGCCGCATCACGAAGATCGAATAGGCCACGACCAGGAGACTGTACAAGAGGAGCTCGATCACGAAGTTGCGCACGAGCACGCGTATGTCTTGCTTTTTCATTGTTCCCCTTCACCCTCTCCAACTCCGGCGCGACCGGAGCGCAATCTGCGCACCACAAAGCGCAGGCCGCGGCCCAGCACCTCATCCGCCCGCTCGATGATGTAGGTCACACGCTGGAGGACGTCTTGCTCGCCCTCCCAGTGATCCTCCAGGATGGCGGGGTTAATCCGGTTGAGCTCCGCGATGATGGTATGGAGAATCCAGGCGGCGACTACGACATCGTCGAGATAGCCCGGTGGACCGAGAAAGTCCGGGATCATGTCCAGCGGCGAGAGGAAGTAGGCCAGGCCCGCGACCACTTTGGCCTTGACGCCGGCCGGCACCCGCTCATCGAGGGCCAGCCGCGAGAGCAAGACGAACAGGTCGGGCGCAGCCAGCAAATACTCCAGGCGTTGCTCCGAGATGTCGCGCTTTTGGGCCCAGCGCTTCACCCGGTCGCGCAGCCTGCGGTAAAATCTCTTTTCGCGGCTGGAACGGAAGTTCGGTTTTGTTTCGTCCATAGCTCTTCTGATTGTATCCTAATCATGCTCAATGTCAACCGCAAAAAATTCGGTCGATTACCCGTCTCTTGTTCCAGCCAGGTTACAAACCCGGCTTGAGCAAGGTCTGAGTAGGTATAAATACGGTTTTTAGTTCGCGCCCCCAGCGAAGAGGTAGAGCAGCGCTCCCAGGAGAATCAGGAGGCCCAAGCCGCGGACGAACTCCAGCACAGTCAGCAAGCAGCCCCAACTGCCGACCATGGGCCTGACGCCTTCCCAGACATCATCCGCGGCTTCGCTGTCTTTATCCCCAACGAGCTCCTTGTACCGCTCCTCGGCGAGGCGCTCCACTACCTTGCACCCCAGATGGGCGCCCAGGGAGACGATGATGCCCAGTACGCAGAGTAAAGCTACTATCATTGTGGACCCTCTCTCAGCTTTCCGTCGCCAGTTCCAGTTGTCGCCGGTAGAGCTGGCTGTACAGCCCATCCCGCGCCAGCAGTTCGTGATGATCGCCCACCTCGCGGATGCGGCCCTCCTCCAGGGCGATGATCTTGTCGGCGTCGCGGATCGTGCTCAGGCGATGGGCGATCACCAGCGCCGTGCGGCCTTTCAGCACCTCCTCCAGCGCACGCTGGATCAGGTACTCCGCCTCGGCGTCGACCGATGAGGTGGCCTCGTCGAGGATCAGGATGCGCGGATCGGCCAGGATGGCGCGGGCCAGGGCGAGCCGCTGCTTCTGACCCCCGCTCAGCTTCACGCCACGCTCGCCGATATCGGTGTCGTAGCCTTCGGGGAGCTGCTGGATGAATTCGTGGGCGTAGGCGGCCTTGGCGGCGGCGATCATCTCGGCCTCATCGGCGTCGGGCTTGCCGTAGCGCAGGTTCTCGCGCACGCTGGTGTTGAACAGGAACGTGTCTTGCAGCACCACCGCCACGTGCTGGCGCAGCGATTGCACTTTCACCTCGCGCAGATCGTGGCCGTCCACCCGGACGCGGCCCTGGTCGGGATCGTAGAAGCGGCAGAGCAGGTTGGCGATGCTGGTCTTCCCGGCGCCGCTGGGACCGACCAGAGCTGCGGCCTCGCCAGGGGCGATGTGGAATGAGACTTCGTGGAGCACCTTATCGCCGTCGGCGTAGCGGAAATGAACGTCGTCGAATACGACGTTCCCCTCGACCTCGTCCAGCGCGACGGCGTCCGGCGCGTCCTGGATCTCCGACTCGGTGTCGAGCAGCTCGAAGATGCGCTCACCGGCGGCGATGGCCTGCTGGAAAGTGTTATCCACTTCCGTCAGGCGGCGCAGGGGCTCATAGAAAGAGATGATGTAGGAGAGGAAAGCGACCAGCGTCCCCAGCGTGAGCTGCCCGTTGACCACCAGCCAGGCGCCGAAGCCGAGCACCAGCGCCCCTCCCAGGGCGGAGATAAAATGGAGCGCGGGGAAAAATGTGGACCAGGTGCGGATAGCTCGCACGCGCTCCTCGTAGTAGCGCTCGCTGACCTGACGGAAGCGGTGCAGCTCCGCCTCCTCCTGCTCGAAGGCCTGGACGACGCGAATGCCGGCCAGTTTATCCTGCAAGCTGGCGTTGATGTCGCCCAGCCGATCCCGCACGCGGCGGTAGATGGGCCGGGCGCGGTGGTTGAAAATCCAGAGGCCGATGGCCATCAGGGGCAGTGGGATCAGCACCACCAGCGCCAGTTGCCAATCCAGCGCCAACAGGACCGCCGAGGCGCCCAGCAAGCGCATCAGGTCCACCGCCGTGAGCGCTACGCCGTGAGTGACGAACTGCTCCAGCGCGTTGACGTCGTTGGTCACCCGCGACATCAGCTCGCCGGTGGAGGTGTTCTCGAAGAAGGAGAGGGAGAGCTGCTGCAGGTGATCGTAGATGCGCACCCGCAGGTCGAAGATGAAGCGCTCCCCCACGGCGTGGCGCAGGTAGAGATCGCCGAAGTCCACCACCTGTGTGAGGGCGTGGACGCCGACCAGGACCCCGGTCAGCAGGGCGAGCGGGGAGAGGTCCCGCTCGCCGATCACCTGATCCACCACTTGTTTCTGTATAAGGGGCGGGAGCAGGTTCAGGCCGGTGCGGAGCAGGAGCAGCAGCGCCACGACGACCAGCGTTTTCCAATAGGGACGCACGTAGCTGAAAAGTCGTTTTAGTACATTCATAGTTTTGGGGGGAGATTGGTTCAATCTGCTAGCGATATGCCTCTTGCTCTTCTTCCGTATATGTGCGGACGGCGAAGTGGAAGTGATTGGGCAACAGACAGTAGGCAAATGTTTCAGCCACCGGTAAGATGTGTTTGGTATACAGTTTCAAGAAGTAAGGGTAGTTGCGGCGCTCCACGAACAGGTCTTCACGGTTGTTGC
>CAZANJ010000185.1:0-6115 GCA_964486415.1 uncultured Anaerolineales bacterium | reverse complement strand
GTTCAAAAATCGGGGGTTGCAAACCCCCTCTGAGCAGGGTCTGAGCAGTTACGATTTTGGCTTGCAAGTGCGTTTCACGTTTCTTTTCACTCCTCATCCCCGCCGATGATCACCACCCGTGTGCGTCCGCCCTCCACTGGCGGCCCGATGATTTCCATCTCCTCCAGCACCTCCATCAGCCTGGCCGCCCGTGGATGACCGATGCGCAGTCGCCGTTGCAGGAGTGAGGCTGATGCACTGTCTTCATCCTTCACCAGCTCTATCGCTTGCTGTAACATATCATCTTCGACGTAGTCGTCATCGATCCCATCGGGCATATCGGGCGGCATCATCCCGGCCCAAGGGCTCTCCGCTTCGTCGATCACTGCTTCTACGCTGCCCGCGCTTGCTTCTCGACGCCAGAAGCCCACAACGCGGTCTAGTTCCTCTTCCGAGACGAAGCAGCCTTGCACGCGCACGGGATAACCGGCGTCCGGCGCCACGTAGAGCATATCGCCATCGCCCAGCAGCGTCTCTGCGCCTTGCATATCCAGAATCACGCGCGAATCGACCTGGCTGGTGGTAGCAAAGGAGATGCGGGCTGGAAAGTTGGCCTTGATCAGCCCGGTGACCACGTCGGTGCTCGGTCGCTGCGTGGCTACGACCAAGTGAATGCCCGTGGCGCGTCCCATCTGGGCGATGCGGCAGAGCATGTTTTCGACCGCGTCTGGCGCCAGCATCATCAGGTCGGCCAACTCGTCGATCAGCACCACCAGACGGGGCATAGGCGCTTCCCCAGGCTTCTGCTTGCTTCTCTTCGCCATCTTGCGGTTGTAATCGTCGAGGTTACGCGCCGATAGGTCGGCGAAACGCTTGTAGCGATTGTCCATCTCCAGCGCCACCCAGCGCAGCACCTTGACCACTCGATCCAGGTCAACCTCTACCTCGCCGTAAAGGTGGGGCAGACCGTTGAAACGCACCAACTCCACCATTTTGGGGTCGATCATCACCATCCGCAGCTCGTCTGGGGTGTTGTTGTAGACCAGGCAAGTGATGATAGATTTGATGCAGACCGATTTCCCGGACCCGGTGGTGCCCGCGATCAGCATGTGTGGCATTCTGGCGAGGTCGGCCACGATGGGGTCTCCGGAGACATTGTTGCCCAGGGCGATAGCCAGGGGCGATTCGAGCTTGCGGAATTCATCGGAGGCCATAACTTCGCGAACGCCGACGACCTGGACGTTGGTGTTGGGCACCTCGATGCCGACGTAGGGGCGGCCGGGGACGGGAGCCTCGACGCGCAGGCGGGGGGAGGCCAAGGCCAGGGCGAGATCGTCCGCGAGTGTGCTGATCTGTCGCACGCGAATCTTGCGCTCGCCGGCCCGAGGCCGTTCCACAAAGCCGGGCTCGACGCCGAACTGGGTCACGGTGGGGCCGACGCGCACTTCGATCACCTCCACCGGCACGCCAAATTGGGCCAGAGTCTTTTGAATGACGCGCGATTTGTGGCGCACCTCCTGGTCGGTCAAGGCCGGCCCCTTGGTTTCGTTCAGCAAGCTCAGGGGGGGCAAGGTGGCCTTGCGGATGCGCGGTGAAGGCTGAGGCGGCTTAGTGGAAGCCGTCCTGGATCGAGATGGTTTGCTTCTGGAGGAGGAGGTCTCCCGCTTGTCACGCTGTGATGGGCCGGGATGGTAGTTGGACGGAGGTTGTGAGGTGGATTTCGCCTCCCTTTGTTGCATAGCGGCCGACAGATCGTTCCGCAGGGATTGGCTCCTGCGTTGAAGGTTCAGCACTCCCTGCTTCACATCCTCGAAGGTGAGGTCGAAGGCCAGCGCCAGTCCCAGCGCCAGCATTGTCAGGAGTATGACGATCGTGGTCGGCCAGCCCAGGTAGGTGGAGAGCAACGTCGAGAGCGCCCAGCCCACTAGCCCGCCGCCCCAATTTTCCTCCACCAAGCCCCAGAGATCGCTATGACCGACGGCGGCGTGCGTCAGGGCCAATAGGCCGAAGAAGACCAACTCGGCGCCGACGAAGGGACGCCAGCGCCACCTCGCAGGGCGATCCAGGTGGTGTTGTAGCCAGAGCAGTCCGGCCAGTACGATGGTCACCGCCGCTGGATAGACGCCCCAGCCCAGCATATATTGCAGCCAGTCCACCCAGGCGGTGGCCCAGCGGCCTTTCGTCACGCCGAACACGGCCAAGATCGTGATTATGCCCAGTGCCGTGATGATCAAGGCCAATATTTGCTGGGTCAATGGCCCAAGAATGGCGCTCTTTTTTCCTTTTCTGTTCATATTTCCACCTAAGGCAGATTGGTTCAACCTCTGGGATTGAACCAATCTATTCATCGATTCTACCTATTTGCCTTTAGCCTTTGCAGCTTCAGCCCCATTCGGCGTCGATCCCCGTCCACATTGAGCACCTCGACCGTCACATTGTCGCCCACTTTTACCACGTCGCGCGGATGGAGAGAATCCTCGCTCACCAACTCCGAAACGTGGATCAGGCCCTCCAGGCCATCCTCCACCTCGACGAAGGCGCCGAAGTTCACCACGTGCGTGATTACCCCGTCGATGATCTGCCCGATGTGGTAACGTTCTCCCACCATATGCCAGGGATCGGGTTGGAGGTTTTTGATACTCAGTCCCACACGTTCTTTGTCGTGATCGACGTTGAGCACGTAGACTTCCACCACTTGGCCCGGTTCGAGCACATCGCTGGGATGGTCCACCCGGCCCCAGGAGAGCTCCGAAATATGCACCAGGCCCTCAAATCCCCCCAAATCCACGAAAGCGCCGAAGGAACATAGATTAGTCACGCGCCCTTGCGTCACGTCGCCTGGCTTAAGGCTGTTCAGCAAATCCCCACGTCGTTCTTCGTCTATGCGAGTGGCACGTTCCGAAAGTACGAAGCGTTCGCATTCGGGGTCCAGTTCAATGATCTTGAGCTCCAAATTTGTTCCGACGAGACTGTGCAGTTCTTGCCGTCGCTTCTTTCCATCCTGCGAGGAGGAGAGATCCAAGAGATGGGATGCAGGCACGAACCCGTGTAAGTCGTTCCATCTTACCAATAAACCACCTCGATTACATCCCACTACCGGTAGGTCCAAAACCTCTCCTCGCTCCATAGATTTTCGTGCTTTTTCCCACCGATCCTCGGCGGGCAGTAGTTCTTGATGGCTCCGGGAACCTTGATCCGTCGAGGCCTCACGGGATTGCTCTTCCCAGCACCAACTCCAATCCGCCTGCGTGGAAATCGACGCCGCCCGACCGTTTTCACCATCGCGCAGCAAGGATTCCCAGTATCCATCGTCAAGCGGTGCGTTGGGTGGCACCCATTCCCTAATCTGACTCATCCTTCTTTCGCCTCCTACTCCCTCCCTACCTACCTAACCCTTAGTCCCTAATCCATAACCTCTGCCTTATTATTCCGCAACTCCTCCTTTTCCATCTCGGCTAACATCTGGGCCGCGGCCTTGATCGCGATGCGCTGCTTGCGGTAGAGATCAGATTCGCTCATCGCTAACCGCTGCGCGACTTCCCGCACCTTGAGTCCCTGGAGGAACTTTAGCTCCAGGATGTTATACAACAGCCAGGCCGGAGCCGTCATCTTACGCTCTCCCTCTGGGCGCATACGCTCGATGGCCTGTCGCAGCACTGACCGCAGCCCCATCATGGCATTTCCCTCTTGCTCCTGCGTCGCCCTCTCCACGACTTGCAGGGCCATAAGCGGGCTCGTGGTCAACTTGGGCCCACCCCAGTAGTGCTTGAGCGCATCCCGCACCCACTGCCGGAAATCGCTCGATTCCACCATGCTGAAACCAGAGAGGGCCTGCTCGCCGACGTAGTGCACTATGCCCCGCCGCCGCTGAATATCCTCAATCTCCGGTATGATGCGCTCCAGCGCGCTGAAGATGCCCTGTTGCAGGCGCCGATCTTCCAAGGCCACCGCCGCTTGGGCGAGCAGAGCCTCTACGCCTTCCTGTTCTTCTTCGCTCAGTTCAGGCTCTGGGGAACGCGCCGCGATGCCCACTACACCCAACACGGTATCATGATCCTTTATCGTGCGCAATGGCGCCAGCCAGTAACCATCCCATACAAAAAGCTCTCCGTAGCGTCGGATGTCCCTCTCAGAATCGGCGGTGACTTCGGCCTCGATGGGAAGCTCGTTTGTCTCTTGTAAGGAGGCCTGCCAAGCCTCCAATGGCAGGCCGCTGACCATATCCGATTCCAGTTTCCCACAAGTGACCTCCAAATGGGGCTCACCGCCGTCGATGACGGCCACGAAGGCCGTCTCTACCCGCAGCATGTCACAAAGCGCCGTGAGCACATTTTCCAGGAACTGCTGCAAGTCGGTGGTGGTCAGCAAGCGGTTGGATAACTGCTGAATCCACTCTATCTCCGGCTGATCCTGACGATAGAGCGCGCGGTCGATCAGCGGCTTGGCTACCTCGATGCCAAGCTGCATCAGCAGGATGGCGCCGACGACGCCGAAAAGCATCAAGCGGCGGCTTGGAAGGCCCAGCCAGCCCTCGGCCTGGAAGGTGATGATGATCACCAGTACCACCAAAGTGGCGACGAGCGGGCCACGCAGCAAAAAATGCACCAGTCGATGTTTGGCTATCCGGTCCGGGGTGAGAGCGCCGAAGGCGGTCACACTGTAGGAAAGCAGCATCAACATCAGCCCCACTCCCACATTCCCCAGCACCAACATCAGCCAGAGCACGCCACCGGGCGCTGTGGCGGACCATCCGGCGAGGAGTAAGTAGGGAAATACGCCAGCCGCTGGCGCTGCGAAAGCAGCGACCATATAGGTCATTCGGCGCCTCGATGTGGAAGTGAGACAGCGGCGACGTGCGTGCAGCACGTTGACCGCGCCCCATCCCACGGCGGCGCAGAAGTAGAGCACGAAGACGGGGAACAGGGGCCCCGGAAGCAAATGGGCCGCGTGGTGGGTCAAGGTAACGCCCCGTGCGATGAGATCGGTGGATGTCACGCAGAGCAGGAGCAAGGCGCTGAGCAGGTAGCTAACCCGCACAGCTCCATCGCGCAGCTTGCTGCGGTCGCCGGTGGTGTTCAACAGCGCATTGGAGAAATTCAGGTAGGCCGCTGGTGTGAACGCAATACCGATCCATTGAATCCGCAACCAGGGCTGTGCAGCTTCGATGTCTTGGGTATTGAAGAGGGCCAGGTCCACAAAGTAGGTGACCAGCACACATGCCAGAAGAGCCGCGAAAGAACGTGCTATCTCGTTGCGCGGATTGTAAATAAGCAGGTAGAGCAAGAGAGCGAAGGAGACGATAACGATACCTGAGGAGAGCACGACGTTGATGAGCTCCAACAACCCTTGCAACCCAAAAGCTGAGAGGGAATTCATCGATACGTAGCCATTACCCAGGCAAGCCCCTGAAGGTTTCCAGAAACCTTGGGGTCACCGCAGCTTACCTTCGAAAAACAGAGCGATGTCCTGGCTGGGCCAATAGCGGTCATTGTAGCCGGAAAAGGTCAGCCCGCGCTCCTGGCAAAAGCGGATGGCGGGGTAGTCCTTTGTTGGCACCTCCAAGATCAATCGCAACAGATTGCGCTCTTGCGCCCATTTTGCAGCGGACCTCAAAAGCGTCGTACCTATACCTTGCTGTCGCCAGGGCCGATCCACGACCAGGTCTCCCACCCAGGCCAGCTTATGCTCCTGCTGGATGGTCATCGCCACGTATCCGCAAATCTCGCCGTCCTCCTCCGCCACCAGGAATCCATCGCGCCGCCACCAGCCCGCCAGCAGGGCCTCTCCCTGACGAGGGTAAGCGCCCCGCACCTCACGGGGCAAGCGCACCACACGGAAAGTGACGCGCAACAGGCCCTCCTCGTCGTAGGTTTCCATTTGCCACACGTGATCGGTGGTGTAGGAATGGTCCAGCGTCCCACATATTTTCAGATCTTCTGGCTCGGCTGGGCGTACTTTCATCGCCTATCCTCTACTAAAATAAGGCAGCCCTTTGAAATTTAACGTGGCCCGCTCACTGCCTGATTGCGTGATTGAAGCTCTCGGCGGGTGACACACTCGCTGCTTCCCTTTCGCTGCGTGGCCGAACTCATTCTACCATCATGCCGCAGTTGAGGCAACCGCTTTTTCCCTCGGG
>CAZANJ010000184.1:0-6120 GCA_964486415.1 uncultured Anaerolineales bacterium | reverse complement strand
TCTGGATCTGGCGATCCAGAGCGAGCAGAGTGGGTAAATTATTTCTTTCTGAAGCACAAGCCCAGTCCGCTACAACTACAACTCAAGCGGGCAGGTGGTCGAGTGCCAGCCGGCCAATCCGCCCAGGACGACGGTAACCTTGTCCCAGCCGCGACGACGCAGCAAGCTGGCCCCGATCATCGAGCGCAGGCCGCTGCCACAGAAGATGTAGACCGTCTCATCCTGGGGAACCTCGTCGAGACGGTCCGGCAATTGCGTGACGTGAATCTGGTGTGCGCCCGCTATTTCGCCGTGGCTCTCCAGTTCCTCGTCGCTGCGCAAGTCCAAAATCCAAGCCTCCCCCTCCATATCCAGATGATGGCACAGATCCTGCACCGTGACCGTATCGATGGACCTGCTTTCCCGCCCCGACATATGCCAAGCCAACAGCCCGCCCGACAGGGAGCCGACCAGATCGTCATAGCCAATCCGGATCAGATGCCGGACGATGGGCGTCGGGTCAGCATCCTCATTCACCAGCAGGATCGGCTTGTCATAGGATAGGAACCATCCGGCGAAGCTTGCCAGGCCACCTTGCCAAATCGAAAGTGCATCTGGTACGTGCGCCGCGCTGAAGCCAAGCTCCGTCCGCGTGTCGAGCACGACCGCATCTTCAGCTGCCTCGGCGAACGCGGTCGGCTTCAGCGGCGTCGGCACCGGCAGCGAGCCCAGGATGGGAGCGCCTTCCAGGTTCCAGGGCTCCATACGGCGGAAGTAGGGCGGGCGCTCCAGCTTCTGGGCCACGTTGGCCACGAACTGCTCACGATCCGTATACTGAAGCTTGGGGTTCAGCTGGCGCTCCAGCCCAATGGTCGTCCACACCCGCTCGGCGATGTTGCCTCCACAGACGGAGCCTGCGCCGTGCCCCGGACATACGAGTACCTCGTCGCCCAGCGGCAGCAGTTTGTTGAAGATCGAATCGTACAACATCTCCGCCAACTCCTCGGCCCGATCCATCCCCAGCAGATCGACGCGCCCCACGTCGCCAGCGAAGAGCGCATCGCCAGTGAAGACGGCCCATGGAGCCCCTTCGTGATCGTAGATCAGGTAGCTCATCGATCCGGGGGTATGGCCCGGCGTGTGCATCGCCTCGACCTTGAGCCGGCCCACTCGCCAGACCTGACCATCCTCAACCGGCTGACCGTATTGATAGTCCATCTGATCGTCGGCGTGCCAGATCTCGGCATCGGCCCGCGCCGCCAGCTCCACCGAACCGATCACATAGTCCTCATTGCGATGCGTCTCCAGGATGTACTTGATCCGAAACCCTGCTTTCGACGCTTTTTCCACGTAGACGCCGCAATCTCGCCGGGGGTCGATGACAACGGCCTCTTTACCATCGCCGATGAGATAGGAATAATGGGCCAAGCCCTCTGATTCGATGCGTTCAAATAGCATGTGTATCCTCCTTCAAAATCTTCAGGGGCCTCCGAGGGCTACGACCCTCGGAGGCCCAACCATTCACAAATGGATTATCGGGGACTGCTGCCCGTCACTGTGGGGTTATCCGGATAGGCACACCACTGGGTGAAGGAGCCCTCGAATATCTTGACCTGGGGGAAGCCCAGGTACCACTTGAACAGAATGAACTCGTTGGTCGCTTCGCGCCCCGTGCCGCAGGAGCAGATGACGGTCTTGTCTGGCGTGATGTCGTGCTCATCCAGCACAGCCTGAATCTCATCATCGGGCTTGAGCAAGCGAGCGTTGTCGTCATCCATAAAGCTCTTCCAGGGCACGTTGACCGCGCCTGGGATGTGCCCGGCCTTCATCCACGGCCCTTGGCCCTCGTAGACGCCAGACGGGCGGGCGTCCAACAGGATCACGTCATCCCGATCCTTCATCTCCTTGAACTCGTCGTACTCGACGAAGTAGTCGGAGCGCACCCGGACGATGTAATCAGATGCCTCCACCTCGGCGTATTCCTGCGCCAGCGGTCTCTGCTCGGCCTTCCACTTCTCGATGCCGCCGTCGAGGACATAAACTGCATTGTGACCGAAGCGGGCCAGCGTATAAGCCATCATCGTCTGCTCCAAGCCATTGCCCCAACCCTTGAACGGCCCGACACCGGTGTAGACGACGACCGGCACGTTGGCCTCCAGGCCGACGCGACGTATGAGGGATTGGATTACTTCGGGGGGAACGTACTGAGCCGGCAACCCGTTCAGGGGCACGCGCAGCAGACCCTCGTTCATGTAGACGGCGCCGGGGATGTGCTCCTGAATGTAGTCGTGTACGTTGGGTTGAACGTCCATAATCATCAATTCGTCGTCGATATGCTCCTCCAGCCAATCGGTGGAGACCCATTTTACGATGCCCTCGCCATACGGATACGTCTTCATTATTACCTCCTCGTGTTGTATGTCCTTGGCGCGACGAACCGTCGCCTAGACTGCGACGACTGTGCCGCGCAGATCAGCTTCTATCGGCCTTGCGGCCTGCTTCAGATATTGCTGCATTGCTTCGACAGCGTGTATATCCCACGCCTTGCGATTGCTGCCGTACTTCGCTGGCACTCCTTGACTGGTCACGAACGCCGCGCGATAGACCTGGTCCGACTTCACGCGCTTCCCTTGGACAAAGAGCTCTTGGACGCGCTGCCCATAAGGATTCTCGACCTTGAAATAGACGTTGATGCCCAGACAGCGCTTGACGTAGCCACCCATCTGCTTGTAGGGATCGCGGGAAAAGGTGCGCTCCAGATTTTCCTCCATCATCGCCCACAACTCATCGCCTGTTAGATTGCAGGTGGAGACCGGGGGGTTGACGGGGATGATGTTCCACAGGTCGTTGAGCGTGATCGGGCCGGGCGGGATCGGTGCACCGTAGCGCCAGCCGTTGGAAAAGGCCATCTGAGCCCCGGTCAGGTCAAGTAGGCTTTGCAAAAGGAAGTTATCCATCGTCGCCTCCAGCACGGTGTAACGGTTGAGCGCGGTGGAGGTATATCCGACGACTTGTGAGAGCTCTTCACGATCGGGTGCCAGCGCTTGATCGACGAGACGCTGCACCTCGCGATCGGGTTCAATTGATGCCTCGACGGTGATCAGCTGATGCTCGAAATCCACCACGCAGCCATCTTCCACTTCCAGATCGAGCCGCCCCAGGAAGGAGCCGTGGCAGCCTGATTGGATGACGATAGTCCCGTTCACCAGCGCGGGCCTGTAGACCCGGTTGTGGGTGTGACCGCTCAGCAGCACGTCGATGCCGTCCACCTCGCGGGCTAGCTTCAGTTCCTGCGGAAATCCCAGGTGCGAGACGAGCACGACGAGATCGACCTTCTCCTCCTGGCGCAGCTTGCGGACGTAGCCTGGCAGCTCCTCGTTGCCGAGCGTGAAGTAGACGCCTGTGCTGAAAGAGAGCGGCATAGTTTTATCGATAATGGTCGCAGCGACGCCGATCACGCCCACGCGCAGGCTACCCGCTTCAATAACGACGTAAGGATCGAAAACCAGCTCGTCGGTCTCCTCATCGTAGCAATTGATGGCCAGCATCGGGTAGCTCAACTGATCGGCGACCTCTTTGAGCCGCTCTGGGCCATAGGCGAACTCCCAGTGGGCCGTCATGCCGTCAAAGCCTATCGAGTTCAGTATAGGAATCAGTACCTCGCCCTCCGTCTGGACGGCGGTGTAGGTGCCGTGGATGGTGTCGCCACAGTCGAAGGCCAGCACCTGGCCCGGATTCTCCTGACGTATCTGGTTGAGAAGAGCAGCGATTCTCCCGTATCCTCCGGCCTTTCGATACTCAGCGTGGTCGCCGGCCCAGAACAGTTCCTGGTGCAGATCCAGATAGCCGTGGCTGTCGTTCACCTGCAAAATCTTCAAGTGTTTTTCTTTTGACACTCCGCTCCTCCTGGGTATCGCTTATGCCCGCCGCAGGGTGCGGACGACGACGACCAACACTACGCCTCCCACGACGGCGGACACTATCTCGCCGATCCAACCCATCGTGGCGATGCCCAGCAGGCCGAACAGCCAGCCGCCGATTGCGCCGCCCATTAGCCCGATGACCAGATCGCCCACCAGGCCGTAGCCTTTTCCCTCCACGATCTGCCCCGTGAGCCAACCGGCTATAACCCCACTGATGAGCCAGATTAAGATGTGCATTTTGCCTCCTTGACTTTCGTACTTCTAGGGCCGAATGTAGGCCCATCCCTCGGCCTGTCTCTTGGTCAACTCGCTCACTCCAGCCGGAATTACCTCGGCCGAATCTAATAAGTCGTCCTTGTCCAGCCCCAGGAAGCGCAAGCTGTTTCGGCAGGCAAGAAACTCGACGCCCTGATCGGCCAGTTTCCTCACCTGTCGTTTGTGCACATTCGGCGATTTGAGCAGTGCCTTCACGCCCTCGCCGTTGGCGACCAATGCAACCTCAACGCTATCCGTGCCCAGATCGTCGATCAAGTTCTGAATGTTGTGGAGCACCATGTTCGCTCGGGCAATGCTCCCCTCGTCGATGTGAAAGACCACACGATATTTGTCCATCGCTTCTCCTTTTGGTAGCTAACCAGCTTGCTCAAGAGGGATTACCCCATGCGCATCAAGCTAATGCTCAAAGCGGGTTTGTAACCCGCGTCTTCGGGCAACTATGAGGATTGCCCTATACAGTCCACGGCTATTTCTCGTGTGCACTGACACCGATTTGTCATCTTCCAGCGCCTCAGCTCCCGCGCCCGCCGAAAACCGGTAAACCCAGATCGTCGGCCATACGTCTGCGGATGTCGGGATCATCAATGCTCACAGGCTTTCCATGGAACCCGCTCGCCAACGGGGTGGCGAGCCACCAGATGAGGGCCGCCGGTTCCTCTGGTGGGCGCAACCAGCCCTCCGCGTGATAATCCCGGAATTGGTCCGACCTGGGGAAATCCTCCTCAGACTTGCCCCGGATATGTCGTTGCATTGAGGTGTCCACGATGCCAGGGTAGAAGGTGTGAGCACGAAGCGAAAGCCCGCGCTGATCGATCTCAGCCGCCAGATTGCGCACGAAGTGATCCAGCCCGGCCTTTGCCGCGCAGTAGGCGCTCCATCCTGCGACAGGATGGGTCGCAGCGCCGCTGGAGGTGAAGATGAGCACTCCCTGGTCCCGCTCGACCATCGCCGGCAAGAAGGCGCGGGCGGCGTAGAACGCGCCGGTCAGGTTTATGGTTAGGTTCTTCGCCCACCGATCTGGTGAGACCTCCCAGGTGTCGCCCACCGGCTCAATTACGCCGGCGTTGGCGACCACGATATCGGCTGGGCCAAAGGCTTCCTCCATCGCCTTGCCCAGCTGGAGCATCCCTTCCCAATCGGAGACATCGGCGGGGAATGACTGGGCGGAGCCGCCATCTTGACGGATCTGCTCCGCCGTCTCCTCGATCTCTGACGCGGTACGTGCAGTCACCATCACGCTAGCGCCAACCTCGGCAAGTTGGATCGCAGCGGCGCGCCCGATGCCTCGTCCGCCGCCGGTCACCACGGCGACCTGACCGTCAAGACGAGCCTCATTTGGTATGCAAGCACCTTTCATAGACCTCCTTCAGCTTATAAACTTCTCCACTATTGCTTCTGTCCCTTTTTGTCGATCTTTCTGAACCAGGCCATCACGCGGGGTTTGAAGGCATAAAGAATTACTACCACGACCAGGGCAGGAAAAGAGAGCAAGATATACTCCAGCAAGGTGGGGATTCCGGGGATCGTCCGCTTTAGCCAATTTGCCAGCAGGAGACTGGCAGTGAGGGGTCCGAAGATCAATATGGCAAATACCAATTGATTAAAACGTTTTTCTGCGTGCTCTTGCATCTCAAGAATTCTCCTCGCTCACTCAACCTTCCCATCTCCACGGGCCACGATACGCTCCAGCAGCCACAAATCGGCAACCGCCGAGCATGACGGCTGATCGCTAACAAAAATCAATCCTACTTTAATTCTTGAATATCGTCAAGGATGACGACTTATCCTTGAGAGCAAAGCATTTCCCAACGCTGAAACAAATTCACCAGACAACGATTACTCTTCATCCCACGGTTCCTCCACAGCCCTACGCCCAAGATCGAAAGCCGCTTGCTCAGCCGGGGAGTGCTCCCTGATCTCTCCCTTGGCCTCTACGTCATTG
>CAZANJ010000183.1:0-6164 GCA_964486415.1 uncultured Anaerolineales bacterium | reverse complement strand
TTTAGCCACGCGGCTGGCCGAGGCTTTGCGCGAACTCACCGAGAGAACGCGCTTTTGCTCCATCTGCTACACTATCACCGAGGAGGACCCCTGTCCCGTATGCGCCGATGAGAGCCGGGACCATAGCGTCATTTGTGTGGTGGAGGAGCCCCTCGATGTTCTGGCGATTGAGCAAGCTGGTATTTACAATGGAGTATACCACGTCTTGCACGGTGTATTGGCCCCCTCAGAGGGCATGTTCGTTGAGGACCTGCGCATTAGGGAGTTGATGGCCCGTATCCGAGAGGGTGGCGTGGATGAGGTGATTCTGGCTACCAACCCCACCAGCGAGGGCGATTGGACCGCATCCTATCTGCTCACCCAATTGCGCGAACTGGGAGTGCATATCACCCGTCTGGGGCGCGGATTGCCGATGGGAGGGGACTTGGAATACGCCGATGCAGTGACGCTCACCCGCGCACTGGAAGGCCGGGAGGAGATTTAATTTCCCCGGTCGGAGAGGCGCTATGACCCACTGCCCCAGTTGCGGACGTCACGTCGAAGGACGTAAAGCTTGCCCTCACTGCGGCGCCCATCTGGAGGGGCGCATTCCCATTCGTGTAGTAAAAATATCCGCCCTTCTGTTTACCACTTTGAGCCTCGCTGTATTATGGCTTGTCGCCGTCCGCACAGAAGTGCCGAAAATCTCCATCGGTCAGGCCCGTGCGACCACAAATCTGGCCTACGTGCGCGTCGAGGGGCGATGCACCCGCACACCCTCCTATGACCCTGAGAGTGACTATCTCGCCTTCTGGATTTCGGATGGAACCGGCGAGCTCTACGTCACGGCCTATCGCGCCGAGACGCGAGAGCTTCTCGACCAAGGGCGCGTGCCCGTCCTGGGCGATTGGGTTGAGGTGGCCGGCACGTTACGCATACGGGAGGACTTCCGTTCACTCACGCTGAACGTGCCCGACCAATTGAAGATTTCACGGCCTGAACCGGTGGAGCGATCCATCGGTTCTATCACGTCGGAGGATCGATACCGGCGCGTGCGGATGCGCGGGCGAGTGAGCGAGGTTTACAGTCCCTACGATGGCCTGACCTTGATTGAGCTTAGCGATGGCCATAGGACTATCCCAATTGCGGTGGAGGATGACCTGCTCGCGCTTAGCTCGAAGAGCAGTGGCGCGGAGCTTGCGCTGGAACCGGGCCAGTCGGTCGAGGTGACGGCGACTGTGTCCCTCTACGAGGATAAACCACAGCTCGTGCCGGCTTCCATCGCCGACATCGTCCCGCTCATAGAGCCGCTCCAGGAAGAGGTTCCCATCGCGAGCATCGGCGATCTGACGGCGGTGGACGTGGGCCGATTGGTCACAGTGCGCGGCTTCATCGGTGCAGTGGACCATTTCTCCGCCGGTGTCAAATACAGATTGGATGATGGCAGCGGGGACATCATCCTGCTCCTCTGGCAGGAAGTCTATGACGCGCTCCCTAACTCCGAGGCGTTGGCGCCAGGCGTGCAAGTGGAGATAACGGGTCGCATCGAGGAGTATCGAGGAGACCTGGAGATCATTCCAGAGGCAGAAGGTGTGCGCGTCCTAGAATGAAGTCGAAATTTAGAGCCAGGATGGAAAGGAATCGAATGAATTTACCCCAGGTCGTTCACATTCGAGAGATACAGGATGATACGCGCAATATCCGTACCTTTGTGTTGGACGCCGAGGTTCCGGACGCTGAACCTGGTCAGTTCATCATGCTCTGGCTGCCGGGGCTGGACGAAAAACCGCTCGCTATCGCCTGTCCAGACCCGCTTACGGTGACGGTCTCTCGTGTGGGGCCTTTCAGCACCGCTTTGCACGCCCAGAGAGTAGGCAGTCAGGTGGGATGGCGCGGCCCTTATGGCAAGGGTTTCTCCTTGCATGAGGATCGTTCCGCTTTGCTGGTCGCTGGCGGTTATGGAGTGGCTCCCCTTTACTTCCTGGCTAATCGCGCCCTAGAGAGTCAGATTTCCACTTCCGTCGTCCTCGGTGCACACACCGCGCTAGACCTACCCTACGTTGAGAGATTCCGCGCCTTGGGTGTGGAACTTATCACCGCCACCGATGATGGTTCGACTGGGCACAGAGGTTATGTCACGGATGCTATTTTGCACTCTGGTGTTTGCAACTCCCATTCCGCGATCTACGCCTGCGGCCCCGAGCCTATGCTAGTTGCACTGCATCGCCTGTGCTTGGAGCGCGATATTCCCGGACAGTTCAGCGTGGAGCGGTATATGAAGTGCGGCTTTGGCGTCTGCGGTCAATGCGCTCTCGATGATCTGTTGGTCTGTCAGGATGGGCCTGTGTTCAACGTGGAGCAATTGGATGGTCGGCGCGATTTTGGATACTTTCAGCATACAGCCACCGGTCGCCGCTTGCCCGTTCGGTGATGACTTTTTTCTCCTACTGTCATTGCCCTCGCTCAGAGGTGGAAATCTCCCTCAGCGCCTCGGCGACGATCACCTCCAGGGAGTTGGGCGCGAGGCCCGGTGAAGCCAGCCCCATTTCCTCTAAAAGGCGCTCGGCCCGTTCCCGGATGGATTTTTCGCCAGCGGGATGTTGACGCGCCATCTCCAAAATCTCCGCCGCTTGCTTCCCCTTCCCCTGTTTGGCAAGCATAACCGCTAGATTGACCAGGATTTTCAACAACACCGGCATGGTCTGGGTCTGTTGGGCCAGCTTCAGCCCCTCGGCGAAGTGCGCTCTAGCCCTCGCGTAGTCATCCAGCGTGCAAGCTATCTCCCCCAGATTGTTCAGGCAAGCCAGGATAGTCCACTGATCTTCTATCTCGCGCCCGATGGATAGCGCCTTTTGACAGTAAGTTAGCGCTTCGTAAGGCGTTCCAAGCGCGTGGGCCACCTCACCCAGATTGCTGAGTGCAATGGCTTGTCCATTCCAGTCCCCGATTTTCTGACAAATCTCCAAACTTTCTCGATAGTACCGTCGGGCTGGGGCGCGCTCTCCGATAACGTGCAGCACTGTGCCCAGATTATTTAGATGGACAGCGGTGCTGTAAGGATCTTCGATCTCGCGGCTCAGTGCGACGCATTCCTCGAATAGAGCTTGAGCCTTCTTATACCCCCCGCGATGACAGGTAACATCGCTTAGTGTGTTGAGAGCGGACACAATCAATTGCCGGTCGCCGCTTGCGCGGGCCGCTGTCAGGCTCTCACTGAGCAGAGCTTCCGCTTGATCCACGTGACCGGTGCGGTACTTTACTACACCCAGCAGGAAAAGCGAAGAGGCCTCTCCCCGGCGATCCCCGATTTGTGTGGATAGGGTGAGGCTTTCTTGAGCCAACTGCTCTGTCTCCTCATATTTTCCCTGCTTGCTGGCCAAATCGGCCAAAGTGATCAGACAGAAGATGCGCTCGTTCTCCAATCTCAAGCGCTCGGAGATCTTCAAGCTTTCTTCCAGGCAAGCTCTGGCTTCCTGATAGCGCCCCAGAGGAAGATAGAGCGCTCCCTGGCGTGCTCTGACTTTTCCAGTCAAACTTGCCTTTTGTTCCTCTGATTCCCAGCGCTCTATCGCCTGGCCGAGTAGTTTGACCCCTTCTTGAAATCGACCTTGGGAGTCAAAGAAACTGTACAGGCTTTCCACACTCCGTTCGATCTCCCGTGCGTGGCCATAGGATACGGCCACCTGCCAGGCCTGACGCGCGTTTTCGATCTCCGAGGAGATCTCGACGAGTGCTTGTTTCTGTTCCGCGCCTTTCAGTCGTTCCTCTTGTCCCTCCAGGAAAGCGGCGAAATAGTGGGTATGTCTTCTTCGTGTTTCCACGTAGGCATATTGATCGGCTTGCAGCTTTTCTTCGGCGTATTGCTTGAGCACTTTATGCATATCATAACGACCGGGTGAGACGCTTTGGATCAAGGATTTGTCCAGCAGAGCCGACAGCATAGACGGAGTCGCCCCGGTGACAACAGTCGCCGCTTTCTGTTGAAATCCGCCCTGAAAGACAGAGAGTTGGGCAAAAAACTTCCTCTCTGTCTCCGAGAGCAACTCCCAGGAGTGCCTAAAAGTGGCCCGGATGCTGCGGTGGCGTTTGGGCACATTTCGCAGGTGAGTGGTCAATACATCAAGGTTACGCTCGACCTCGCGCGCGATCTCCTCGCAGGAGTGCACGCGCAACCATGCCGCGGCCAACTCGATGCCCAATGGTATGCCTTCCACCAGCTGGCAGATGCGCGTGATGGAGGCCAATTCCGCTTCGTTGAACGAGGAGCGCCGGCCCATCCGCAGGGCGCATTGTCGGAATAAAGTTACAGCGCTGTATGATGTCTTATCGCTCGCGATGTCACTTTTAGGATAGGTCAACCCGCTGACCTCGTAAACCCATTCCTCTTGTAAGTTCAGCCGCTCCCGTGAGGTGACCAGAATGGTCATCCGGGGTGCTTGCTGAAGTATACGGGTCAGCAAGGCGCTTCCTTCCAGGATATGCTCCATGCCATCCAACACCAGCAATATCTCCTTCTCGCGCAGATAGCTCAGGAGTTGTTCCTCGGGGGTTAGACCTTCTTGGAAAGGAAAATCGAGTACGTCTGCTATCGTGGGGGCGAGCAAGCTGGATGAAATGACGGGAGCGAGTGGCACGAAGATGAGGCCGTGGGCGAAAGTCCCGATGTGATCTGTCGCTGCCTGGAGTGCCAGGCGAGTCTTTCCGATGCCACCTGGCCCTGTGAGAGTCACCAGGCGGCAGTCTGGATTTGCCAGCAACTCGGCCAGCTCCGCCAGGTCTGCTTCCCGGCCGACGAAGGGTGTGGGTGAGAGAGGCAAATTTGCTGGTTTGCAAATTTGTAACTCTGCAAGTGCTCGCTGACTCTTTGATGCACTGATTTGCTCGTACAGCGACTTGGTCTCTTCCATCGGCTCGACACCCAGTTCCTCGCCCAGCGCCTGACAGCATACTTCATACTGGGCCAGGGCCATACTGCGCTTCCCATCGAGAGCCAGCAAACGCATCAACTGGCGGTGCGCCTCCTCGCGCCACGGCTCCATTGTCACCTGGAGCCAGGCATATTCCTGCGCTCGTCCGTAATCTCCGCGCCGCTCATAGTAGTTGGTCAAGTGCTGGAGGGTTTTCACAGCTTCGCGCTGGAGCCATTCCCGCTCCAAGGTCGCCCATTCCTCAAATGCGCCGCTATCTCCCAGGAAAAACTGTTCCAGAAAACGGCCCTGGTACAGTTCGGACATCCGTTCCATACGTCGGATGCAAGGAAGGCAGCTCTCTACCCCGCGATGGTGGTGGTTCCGGCTCAATGCGGCAAGTGTCTTGAATGCTTTGACATCCAGCCAGTGGTCGCTTTGGGTGTTGAATTGGATCGTCTGGCGGCTGACGAGCAAGAAGGGAGCTTTGTTATCATCATCGCTGATGGCCTGGCGGAGATAGGAGAGCGCTTGGCGCAGGTTATGGCGCGCCTTGCGTTGGGGCTCGTCGGGCCACAGCAGCCCGGCCAATGCGTCCCGGCGGTGAGGGTGCTCCGCCTCGACGACCAGATAAGCCAGCAAGGCACGTGCCTTGTCGGTGGCGAAATCGGTGATCGTTTCATTGTCCAAGGTGACCTGGAAAGCTCCCAGCAGAGAGATAGAAAGTCGAGACATTGGTGGTTTGTGGCGGTTTGTGGATGAGGGAGACGGCAATCGGCAATCTATAAGTAAGGGCGATTATACCGCCTTTTGATGGTATGAGCAAAAGTGCTACCCTCTGGTGTACTTTTGACGTTTTTCTGACGATAGCAGGATAGAATTAAAAAGTGGAGGGCATTAGCATGCGACGAGAAGAACAACGGTACCTATCCTACCTACTCCGCTTGTGGCAGACCAGCGATGGGGAAAAGCAAGTCTGGCGGGCCTCGCTGGAAAGCCCAGGCGCTGGAGAGCGTCAGGGGTTCGCCAGCCTGGAGGATCTGTTCGGGTTTTTGCGGGCGCAGATCGAACCCCATGACGAGCAGGAGAAAGATGTAAGGGGGTGATTTTACAGCGAGTTTTTAGATGGGTGTTACACATTATTACGCATTACGCGAAAGGAGATTTCTGATGAATCACAAACTTTGGCAAATTGTTTTGGTTACGTTGTTGGTTTTCTTGGCCTTGAGCGTGGTCGCGGTCGTGGCCGGAGAGCCGATCCTGCAAGAGGAGATCGAC
>CAZANJ010000182.1:0-6190 GCA_964486415.1 uncultured Anaerolineales bacterium | reverse complement strand
CTGGATCGCCAGATCCAGGCCGAGCAAGGTGAAAACGAATTTGGCGGTCCAATTACTGAACTTGATAGTCAAAGACGATTATCCCCGAACGCTTGTCCTTTGGCGACATAATGGGCGGCGGAAGCGTGTAAGTGAGCGATTTCCTCCTCTGTGAGTTCCCTTATGACCCGGGCCGGCATACCTAGCGCCAGATGTCGCGGCGGGATCTTTTGGTTTTCGGTCACCAATGCGCCTGCGCCGATCAGCGCTTCCTCTCCAACGACTGCTCCGTTGAGCACAATGGCGCCGATGCCAATCAGGGCGTTGTCCTCGATGGTCGCTCCATGCAACACTGCGCGATGTCCAATGGTCACTCCTTGGCCCAGTGTGCAAGGCACGCCGACGTCGGTGTGGATCACGGTGAGTTCCTGGACGTTGGTGCGCGCTCCGACACGGATGGGGGCGTTGTCACCGCGCAGCACGCATCCGAACCAGACGCTCACCTCGGCGGCGAGATGCACCTCGCCGATGATGGTCGCGTTGTCCGCGACGTATGCGCTGGGGTGGATGAGATCGGGGCGGTAGGTGATGTTGTTCATAGGCGTCTCGTTTTATTGCTTCTCGTAGGGCTTCCCATCGGCAGCTGGTGGAGCTGCCTCGCCCACCACGCCGGCCAGCACGATCATTGTCACCAGGTAGGGTGCCATCAGCAAGAATTGGGAGGGTATCGGTACTTCCAGGATGGCCAACTTCGTCTGGAGTGCGTCGGCAAACCCGAAGATGAGTGCGGCGCCGAAGGCGCCGAAGGGCATCCAGTTGCCAAATATCATCGCAGCCAGACCGATGAAGCCTTTGCCGGCGGTCATCAATTCGTCAAATCGCCCCACCGATCCGAGGATCAGGAAAGCACCGCCAAGAGCGCCCACCATGCCGCCCAGCGTCACGTTGATGTAGCGGTTCTTGAAGACGTTGATGCCGAGCGTGTCCGCGGCGCGGGGATGTTCCCCCACGGCGCGTGTGCGCAGCCCCCAGCGCGTGTATAGCAGCATGACGTGAACCACGGATAGGAGGATGAACAGTACGTAAACGAGCAGATTTTGCTCGAAGAAAACCGGGCCGATGATGGGGATGCGGGCCAGGAGGGGAATGGAGACTGGGCGGAGTATCCCCGGATTGTTGAGGTGCTCGAACTCGGCCAGGATGCGGGCGCTGAGAAAGCTGGTGATGCCGGTAGCGAGGATATTGATGGCGGTGCCGGCGATGATCTGGTCGATCTTGAAGCGGACGGCCAGGACGGCCAGCAGCAGCCCCATGAGTGCTCCTGAGATCAGGGCACAGAAGAGCCCGAAGGACAGCGTCGCCCATGTTGGCCATTCCCAGATGTTGGCCGCGACGCTTCCCATCAGTGCGGAGATAAAGGCGCCGGTGAGCATCATGCCCTCGATGGCGATGTTGATCACCGCGCACCGCTCGCAGAGCACGCCGGAAAGCGCCGCCAATGCGATGGGCACAGAGCGGAGGAGCGAGCTGCTCAACAATCCCGTCAGGTTTAGCGATTTGTCGCGCGCCGCCCAGGTGAGAAAAGCCAGCACGAAAAAAGCCGCCACGCCGCCCAGCGCCAGGTTGACGCGGCGGAAGCCTCGCGCCAATTGCCATCCTCCGATGAAGACGCAGATAAATGCGAAGATGTACAGTGTCAACAGGCTGGGAAACTCGAGGTCCAGCACCGGCAATGTCAGCGACTGACCTCTGGGATTCAGGCTGAAGGTTGTAACTTGGTCGCCTGTGGCGGCACGGGCAAATAGCAAATAGATCAGAAGTCCGGCGCCCAGGAAAATCAGCCCATAGGTGACAGATCGTCGGGATGATGCTTTGCTTTGACTGCTGACACTTTCCAAAACTGAACTCACGTCAACCTCCTATGTAAGTTTGCAGTTCGCAAGTTGCAAGTTTGCCCATTTGCATACCTGCTCACTTGCAACTTGTCACTCCTCTACGTGCTCCCCCAGCCGCGTGTGAAGACCGCTTCGGCTTCCTCTTTCGGGGCACGGATGCGATAGATGAGGCGGATGACCTCCGGGGCGGCGATGAAGATGATGATCAGTGCCTGCATGATGGAGATGATGTCGATGGGCACGAAGGCGGGCGGAGCCTGCATCCGCTGCGCTCCGGCTCGCAAGAAGCCGAACAGGAGTGAGGCCAGCAGCACGCCCACCGGATGACTCTTTCCCAGCAGCGCCAGGGCGATGGAATCGAAGCCATAGCCGGAGTAGAAGGCGTTGGGCATGAAGTGAACTACTCCCAGAATGTCGTGGGCACCGGCCAGCCCGGCCAGCCCGCCGCTGAGTGCCATCGCCAAAATGAAGTTCCGCTCCACGTTCATCCCGGCAGTCCGCGCTGCGCGGGGATTGGCTCCCACGGTGCGAATCTCGAAGCCGAGTGTGGTCTTGAAGAGTAGCCAGTAGACGAAGCCGACCGCTACCAGAGCCAGGAGCAGCCCCGCGTTGATGCGGATGGAGAGACTATGGGGGAATAATTGTGGCAGATAGGCCGAGGGTTCAACTTCGGGGCTCACCGGCCGGAAGTCACCGGGGCGCGCCATCGGCCCGCCCACTTGCAGCAGATAATCGGCCACCCGATAGGCGATGTAATTCAGCATGATCGTGTTAATCACCTCGTGAGCGCCGGTCTTGGCCTTGAGGTAACCCGCGATGGCCGCCCAGAGCCCTCCGCCAACGACCCCGGCCCCCAGTGCCAGCGGCAGGTGGATGAACCACGGTAGGCCCTTGATGCTGTATCCTACGAATACGGAGGCCAATCCGCCGATGAAGTATTGCCCCTCCGCGCCGATGTTGAACATACCACAACGGAACCCTAATGCCACTGCCAGCCCGGCGAAGATGTAGGGGGTTGAGATGCGCAAACTCTCGGTCAGCGGGCGTATGCCCTTCTCCAAAGTGGTAGGATCTCCGGTCTGGGAGTAAATGCGGAAGCCCTCGACTATGCGAGCGGGGTTACCGAATGCGCCCTCGAAAAGTGCTTTGTAAGCTTGCGCGGCTGACTTCCACGCCGCTGCCAGGCCGGTTCTCAGCCCGGAATTGAATGCTTCCCAGACAACCGGGTCGAAAGTGGCGATGATGACACCGCCGATGAGCAGGGCGGTGAAAATTGCCAGGAAGGGCATTAAGGCCGCCTGCCAATTCCAGGCTGTCAGGCGCTGCATCAGTCCCTTTTGTAAATCCTCACCCTGGGGCCCCACGTGGGTGCGCAACCGTCCGGTGCGCAGCCCTCCGGTCACTTCCTGGATCTTGCCGCGTACCTCGGAGGGAACGGCTACGTCGGCGGCGTGGTAGGGGGCTAAGCCCACGCCCTCGTTGGCGATGTCGAAGTGCATCACGCCGCTCTTGAGTTTGCCCGCGGCGGCCTCCGTTACAGCGGTGTAGACGGCTTGATCGACCCGTTTGATGGCGCTGGTCAGCAGCCGCTCGGCTCCAGGTGCCGCGCCGTTTTCAAACGTGGTCACCCACTGATCCTGGTCCACGCCGATGACCCAGGCGCCAGCCTCGGCCGCGGCCTTGATCGCTGCGCTACCGCTCAGACCGGCGGCGGCGAAGACTACGTCGGCCTCTTGCTCCACCAACTCCCGACCAGCCTTCTGCCCCGCTTCTGCGTCGGTGAAGGAGTCGGTAGAGGTTTGGATAATATCGGCGCGGCGGTTGGTATGCTCGACGCCGTGCTCGAAGCCTTTCTGGAATTTGCGCACGGGTGGGATGTCCACTCCGCCGACGAATCCGATGGTCCCTTGCTGTGTGACCAGGCCGGCCAGCGCGCCGGCCAGAAATCCGGCTTGATCCTCGGAGAAGGTGAGTCCGGTGACATTTTCGCTCTCCGGCAAGGGCTCGTGATCCACAACGATGAAGTGGGTCTCTTGATTGCGCAGAGCCAATCTTTCCACCGCTGGCCCGGTGGTTGAACCGATGGTCACGATGAGGTTGCAACCTCTTTCAAGCAGCTTGTGGATGTTGGCGTCGTATTCGGCGGAGGATTGGGTCTCCAGGACTGTCGTTTCTAGGTCGTGCTCTTGGGCAGCTTGGGTTAGGCCTTCGTAGGCGTACTGGTTGAAGGTTCCGTCATCTACATTACCCACGTCGGTGACCAGCCCTATTTGCAGTTTATGTGGCGATGTTGGCACCGCTCGTCTCCTTTCGATTTGCTTTGCTGGGGGCGGTATCTGGTTTTGCTCCTGCCATTAGTAGCCCGATTTCCTCGCGGGTCGCCTGGGCGGCGGGCAGAATATCCACTATTTTTCCCTCGTAAATCACGGCGATTAGGTCAGCGAGACCCATCACTTCATCTAGCTCCGATGAGACCAGAAGTACCGCTGTGCCTTCATCGCGCTTTTCGATGATGCGGCTGTGAATGTACTCGATAGACCCTACGTCCAACCCGCGCGTGGGCTGTGATGCGATGAGTAGGTGGATGGGGCGGGAGAATTCGCGGGCCACGATAACTTTTTGCTGGTTGCCGCCGGAGAGGCTTGAGACCGGCGTCATCACGCTGGGGGTGCGCACGTCAAATTCTCGTGTGCGCTTCTCCGCTGCTTCCAGAATGGCTTTATGATCCATCATGCCGAAGTGGGCGAAAGGAGGTACGTAGTAAGTGTTGAGAACCAGATTGTCGGCGACCGGGAAGCTGAGCACTAACCCGTCCTTTTGTCGGTCCTCCGGCACGTGGGCCATGCCTTGTTCCAATATTCTCCGCGGGGATGCGTTAGTGAGATCATTGTCCAAGATGTGCACTTGGCCTGACATGCTCTTACGCAAGCCGGTCAGTGCTTCGACTAATTCAGTCTGCCCATTTCCTTGTACGCCTGCAATTCCCAGTATCTGCCCCTCGCAAACTTCTAATGATACGCCTTGGACTGTTACATTGCCGCGATCGTCCATTACATGGATGTCCTCTACTTCCAGCACAACGTCACCGACACGGGCTACATCTTTCTCTACCTGGAGGACGACCTCGCGCCCGACCATCATCGCGGCGAGTTCTTTTTCCGTGGTCTTCTCTGGCTTCGTTGTGCCTACTACTCGACCGTTGCGCAGGACGGTGATCCGGTCAGCTATGGAAATCACTTCTTTCAGTTTGTGAGTGATGAAGATCACCGATTTGCCTTGGTCCACCAGAGACTGGATTACTTTGAAGAGGTCATCTACCTCTTGAGGCGTCAGCACCGCTGTTGGCTCGTCCAGGATTAGAATATCCGCTTCGCGATAGAGTAGCTTGATTATCTCCACTCGCTGTTGGAGCCCGACCGGCAGATTCTTGATGTAGGCGTTGGGGTCCACTTCCAGCCCATATTGTTCAGAGATTTGGCGGATGCGTTGCGCAGCTGTGTCTCGGTCCAAAAAGATGCCATTTTTGATAGTTTCCACTCCCAACATGACATTCTCTGTCACGGTCAGCACGGGTACTAACATGAAGTGTTGATGTACCATGCCGATGCCCTGGGCGATGGCATCGTTGGGGTCTTGGATTTTCACTGCTTTGTTATTTATGAAAATCTCGCCCTCGTCTTGCCCGTAGAGGCCGTAGAGGACGTTCATCAATGTGGTCTTGCCGGCTCCGTTTTCTCCCAGCAGGGCGTGTATCTCGCCTTTTTGGAGACTAAGATCTATGTGGTCATTGGCCAGGACGCCAGGAAATGCCTTGGTGATGTTGCGTAGCTCCAAGACTTGATTTGCATGTTGTGAACTGCTGTTTGAGGGCATAGTCGCCTCCTTGGTGTGGACGTGAGGGTGGGGGTCAGTCACGAATGTGCCGAGCTGGTTGATTGGTTATTTCGTAACGATAAAAGTCGCAGCTACCCGCTCAGAGCCGCTGTTTGTGTGGCGTCCGACACGATAGATAGCCGCTGGAAATGCGGTTTTCGTGCCTTAAATGCCCCTCAGAGGCGAGGACTGCGAGCACCGGGAAATAGGTGTGTCAATCTTGCCTTGATACATATTAAAAGAAGGGATAAAGTCTAAATCAGGAGTGACTACTCAGACCCCGCTCAGAGGGGATTTGCAATCCCCGATTTTTGAATGAAGCAAGCTACTTTTGGACAAAATACTGTTCAAAAGACGCCGGGTGACACACCCGGCTTGAGCGGCTGAGTAGATACAATCAGGATGGGATTAGTATACGAGAAAATGGTTGATTGTCAAGATGA
>CAZANJ010000181.1:0-6228 GCA_964486415.1 uncultured Anaerolineales bacterium | reverse complement strand
ATGAAAACCAGAAATTACTTGCTAAGCGCGATTTCGATCATCGTCATCATCAGCACTTTACTCGCGGCTTGCCAAGCACCTGAGCGCTTGAAGAAGTTCGCTCTTAAAGAAGAGCCGCTACCGCCCCAAGTGATCCAGGTGATGCCGGCTCCGGGCGAGGAGATGGGACTCGATGCGCCCTTGCAGTTCGTCTTCGACCAACCGATGGACGCCGAGACAGTGGAGGCGGCTTTCAGCATCAAGCCGAGGGTGCGCGGTCAGTTCGAATGGCCCAGCCCACGCATGATGCAGTTCAAGCCCGCTGGCGAGGGCTTCGAGCGGGCCACTGAGTACACCGTCTCCATCGACGAGAAGGCGCTCAGCGCGAAGGATCTGGAGCTGAGCGAGCCGGTGCGATTCCACTTCACCACCGTCGGTTTCCTGGAAGTGGGCACAGTTCAGCCGGCCGATGGCGCCACCGAGATCGCCACCGACACCAGCGTGACCGTGCTCTTCAACCGGCCCGTCGTGGCGCTGACCGCCATCGAGGAGCAGGGCGATCTGCCACAACCCCTCACTTTTGAGCCTCCGGTGGAGGGGCGCGGCGAATGGCTCAACACCTCCATCTATCGCTTCACGCCCGACGAAGGCTTTGCGCCTGCCACCACCTACGCGGCGACGGTCGAGGCCGGCCTGCAAGACACCACCGGCGGCGTGCTGGCGGATGATTTCACCTGGACCTTCACCACCGTGATGCCCGCCGTTGTCGCTACCTACCCGGACGAGGATACCATCTACGTCAGCACCGATCCCACCATCCACGTCGCCTTCAACCAGCCGATGGCCCACGCCTCCGCCGAGGCCGCTTTCAAGATGAAGAATATGGGCACGGGTGAGATCGTCGGCGGCACCTTCGAGTGGCACGCTGAAGGATTGGCGCTGCCGCAGCGCAAGGCCTACGAGCCCTATCAGTGGTCCTGGGAGCCAGGGGAGGGGCCGGAGCAGGTCGGCGTGGAGACGATGAGCTTCACGCCCGACCGGCCGCTGGCCTTCGATTCTATGTACCGCGCCAGCCTCTCCTCCGGCGCAAAGGGCGCTGCGGGCCAGGCCGGCACCCAGGAGACCTACATCTGGACCTTCAGCACTATCGCCCCACCTCGCATCATCAGCAGCGATCCGGTCGATGGGGAGCAGTTCGCTCCTCCCAAGGATGGGGTGGAGCTGATCTTCTCCAGCCCTATGGACCCCGACTCTCTCAAGGACAACTTCACCATCAGCCCGCCCGTGTCGGAGACGGAGGTTTACACCTATTGGTGGGATAGCTACACCCACCTGCGCATCTCCTTCCCCACCGCGCCCAGCGCCGACCACCAGGTGACCATCAGCGATGGCCTGCGCGGACGCTACGGTCACAAATTAGAAGAAGGTAAAATAGTCCGCTGGCACACCCGTGCGCTCGATCCGATGGTCTACTTGCACAGCCCCTCGGCGAGGACGGCCCGCATCGCCACCTACAGCGCCTACACGGAGACGCGGGCCTACGTCACCGTGCGCAACGTGGGGCGGGTCGATTTCGCCCTCTACCGCATGCCGGTGGAGGATTTCCTAAGCGCCAACGGCAGGCGGGGCTGGAACTTCTGGGAGGCCTACGCGGGCGTCGAGAGCCAGATCATCCGCCGCTGGACGCTGGATGTGGAGCCACCGTTGAATCAATCCCGCATCTACGGCACCGACCTCGCCGGCGATGGGGATATGCTGGAGCCGGGCCTCTATTTCCTGAAGGTTCAGGCCGATCTCGACTCGGCCTATCCTGAGACGCGCCCGCAACCGGCGATCAGCAAGCAGATTCTGATCGTCTCCCGGCACAACTTGAGCATGAAGATGGCCGCCACCGAGACGCTGGTCTGGGCCACAAACCTGCGCTTTGGCGACGTGCTGCCCTCCTTGCCCATCACGGTGATGGACGAGTATGGCAATCTCTTGGCCGAGGGAGTGACCGATCGGGACGGCGTCTTTTTCGGCACCGAGCATCAGCCCATGGATCGCTGGAAACCGGTTTTCGCCTTCGCCGGTGACCCTGACGATCCGGGGCCGGACTTCGCCGCCGCCATCAGCCGGTGGGACAGCGGTATCTCCTCCTGGGACTTCGATCTCCCGACCGAGAGTTATACTGAGCGCCACATGGCGTATTTTTTCACCGACCGGCCCATCTACCGGCCCGGTCAGACCGTCTACTTCAAGGGCATTCTGCGCGGCGATGACGACGCCCATTACTCCTTGCCGAGCGGCCCCGACGAGATCGCCGTCGAGATCTGGGACGCGCAACACACGAAGGTCCTCGACGAGGAGCTGACCCTCAGCGAGATGGGCACGCTGGACGGGAAGCTGGAGCTGGACGAGGAGGCGGCGGTCGGCTTCTACTCCATCCAGGCGGAATACATGAACCGTACCTTCGGCACCTCCTTCCAGGTGGCCGAGTATCGTAAGCCGGAGTTCGAGGTATCGGTGGAGACAGATCGGATGGAGTACGTCCAGGGGGATGAGGTCAATATCACCGCTCAGGCAACCTACTTCTTCGGCGGGCCGGTGACGAACGCGGCTGAAGATTCAGCGGCTGAATCTTCAGCCAATGTGCGCTATTCGGTACTCGCTGCCGACCATTTCTTCAACTACCAGGGCGAGGGCCGCTGGGATTTCACCGAGACTTCATATTATTATTGGCCGAGCGGCGGCAGCGGCTCCTATGGGGAACTGGTCGCTGAGGGTGAGGGGAGCACCGACGCGGAAGGCCGTTTCACCTTCAGCGTGGATACCGGTGGCGCTTCCTTCATGTCCGAAAAGATCACCAGCCAACGCCTTACGCTGGAGGCGACCGTCACCGACATCAACAACCAGGAGGTCAGCAACCGCACCGAGGTCATCGTTCACAAGGGGCTCTACTACATCGGGCTGCGCCCTGAGCGATACGTGGGCCAGGCGGGCGAGGAGAACAGCGTCAATCTGATCACCGTGGACTGGCAGAGCGAGCCGGTGCCCGATCGGGAAGTGACCGTCATCTTCGCCGAGCACGAGTGGTACAGCGTGCGCAAGCAGGCCGAGGACGGACATTATTACTGGGAGAGCAGTTTCAAGGACACGCCGGTCTTCACCACCACAGCGACGACGGGCGATGACGGCGAGGCGACGGTGAACTTCACGCCCCCCGGCGGCGGCAGCTACAAGGTGATCGCCAGCGGGCGCGACGCGGAGGGGAACGAGATCCGCAGCTCCACCTACATGTGGATCAGCGGGAGCGACTACGTCAACTGGCGGCAGAGGAACGACGACCGCATCGAGCTGGTCACCGACAAGCGACAGTACGAGGTCGGCGACACGGCGACCGTCCTGGTGCCCCATCCCTACCAGGGGCAGGTCAAGGCGCTCTTCACGCTGGAGCGCGGCCACATCTACGAGCACTGGGTGCAGACGCTGGAGACCAACTCGGAGCAGATCGAGATTCCCATCACCGAGGATCTGATCCCCAACGTCTTCCTCTCCGTGGTCATTGTCAGAGGCGAGAATGTGGGGGTGGGCGGGCACGAGACCCACCCCTACGATGGTCAGCCGTTTGCGAGTTTCAAGGTCGGCTACGCCCAGCTTCCCATCGATACGGCGGAGAAGGAGCTGAACATCACCCTCACGCCGGACAAGGCGTCCGAGACTGAATCTTCAGCCGAACATTACCGGCCCGGCGAGACGGTGACCTATGACGTGCGCGCCACCGATAGCGCGGGCAACCCGGTCGAGGCGGAGGTAGCGCTCAATCTGGTCGACAAGGCGGTGCTGACGTTGGCCGACCGACCCGGGCCGGGCATCGTGGAGACCTTCTGGCGCGAGCGCGGGCTGGGGGTCAACACGGCCAGCGGCCTGACGCTCTCCGGGAATCGCATCAGCGAGGAACTGGCCGACGAGGCCAAGGGGCTGGGCGGCGGTGGTGGCGGCGGCGGCGAGGATTTCGGGCCGGTGCGCCAGCGCTTCGTCGATCTGGCCTACTGGAACCCCGACTTGCGCACCGGCGCGGACGGCCATGCGCAGGTCAGCGTGGAACTGCCGGACAATCTCACCACCTGGCGCATGGGGGCTCACGCCGTCACCGCCGAGACGCTGGTGGGCGAGGCGAACGTCGATATCGTCAGCACCAAGGATCTGCTGGTGCGCCCGGTGGCCCCGCGCTTCTTCGTCGTCGGCGACGAGGCGGAACTGGCGGCGGTGGTTCATAACAACACCGCTGAGGATCTGGAAGTGGAGGTAAGATTTGAGTCTGTGGGATTACGAGTCAGAGAGTCGGCGAGTCAGCGAGTCAGCCTCCCGGCGAACGATAAGGTGAAAGTGACCTGGTCGGTGACGGTGGAGGAGGTCGAGGAGGTAACGCTGCGCTTCGGTGCGAAAGAGAGAAACCTTTCTGACGCAATCGAGATCAGCCTGCCGGTCTACCGCTACAGCACGCCGGAAGTGGTCGCCACGGCCGGTCAGCTCAAGAGCGACGGCCAGCGCGTGGAGGCGGCGGCGCTGCCCCCCAGCTTCGACCCCACGCAGGGCGAGTTGGCGGTGCATATCGACCCGTCGCTGGCGGCGGGCATGGCCGATGGACTGGACTACCTGGAGTACTACCCCTACGAATGCACCGAGCAGACCGTATCCCGCTTCCTGCCGAACGTGGTCACCTACCGCGCCTTCAAGAAGCTGGGCATCGAGCGCCCTGAGCTGGAGGAGAAGCTGCCAGGCTTAGTCAGTGAGGGCTTGCAGCGGCTCTATAATCAGCAGCACCACGACGGCGGCTGGGGCTGGTGGGTTCAGGACGAATCGCGCCCTTACTTGACCGCCTACGTCCTGCTGGGGCTAGTCGAGGCGCAGCAGGCCGAATTCGCGGTGGACGAGGACGTGATCGAGGAGACGGTCGATTTTCTGCAAGATAGCCTGGGCCGGCCGCGCGACCTGGAGAAGCATTGGGAGGCCAATCGCCAGGCTTTCATCCTCTACGCGCTGGCCGAGGCCGGAGAGGGGGATCTATCGCGCACGGTCACGCTCTTCAAGCGACGCGCGTCGCTAGACACCTTCGGCAAGGCCTACCTGGCGATGGCCTTCGGTCTGCTGGAGCCGGAAAAATCCTCCCGCGTGGATACGCTGCTCTCCGACATCAGCGGTGAGGCCATAATCAGCGCCACCGGCGCACACTGGGAGGAGGAGCAGGTCGATTACTACGCTATGAACACTGACACTCGTTCCACCGCCATCGTGCTGGCCGCTCTGGCACGCTTGGCTCCCTCTACCTCGCAGGGAGAGGGCTGGGGTGAGGGTCTGGCGGCCAACGCCGTGCGCTGGCTGATGGCGGTCCGCGAGGACGGCGCGCACCGAGGTGCATGGGAGACGACGCAGGAGACCGCGTGGGCCGTCATCGCGCTCACCGACTGGATGGTCGTCACCCGTGAACTGGAGGGGGCCTACGATTGGCAGGTGGTGGTCAACGGCGAGCAGTTGGGCGAGGGCAGCGTCGATTCTGAAAACGTCGATGAGACGGCCAAGCTGCAAATCGCGGTCTCGGAGCTGCTGGCTGACGAAGCCAACCGCGTGGTCATCGAGCGCTGGCCTCCCGAAGGTGAGGATGAGGGAAGCGGTCGGCTCTACTACAGCATGTACCTGCGCTACTTCAAGCCGGTGGAGGAGGTGACGGCTGAATCTTCAGCCGCCCTCAATCGCGGCGTCATCGTCAGCCGGAGATACACGCTGGCTGAAAGCGATCCGGAGAGCGGCCCCTGTCCATCGATAGAGCAAGCGCAGGTGGGCGACACCATCCGGGTCAAGCTGACCATCATCGCGCCCCACGATCTGCACTACGTGGTAGTCGAGGATCACTTCCCGGCCGGCGCCGAGGGGATCGACCAGAGCCTCAAGACGACCAGCGTGGTCGGCGAGAAGCCGGATTTGACGCGCACCGATCGGACTTCTCCATTGGGCGGCGGCTGGGGCTGGTGGTGGTTCAGTCACAGCGAGCTGCGCGACGAGAAGGCGGTGCTCTTCGCCTACTATCTGCCGCGCGGCACGTATGAGTACACCTACCTGATCCGCGCCAGTCTGCCCGGCGAGTTCGGCGTGATCCCCACCCACGCCTATGAGATGTACTTCCCGGAGGTGTTCGGGCGGGGCGACGGCGGGACGTTCACCATCACCGAGTAGCAGATTGGTTCAACCTTGGAGATTGAACCAATCTAG
>CAZANJ010000180.1:0-6262 GCA_964486415.1 uncultured Anaerolineales bacterium | reverse complement strand
CAGCCCTTGCAAATACGCCGGGTGACACACCCGGCTTGAGCGGCTGAGTAGACACAAGCTAAACCGTATCGCTCCAAAGGAGGGAAACACGATGTCCGATCAACAACCATCTGAAGAACCCCGCCGCCATCAGCATCCAATGGATGAGAAAGCGGAGAAGGAGTACGAAAAGCGGGAGAAAGAACACGAGAAAGAGGAAAAGAGCTGGGACGAGAAATGGCGCCGCGACCCACTGGGGGCGGCTGTCTGGGCCGTCATCCTCATCTGGGCCGGGATCGTCATGCTCGCCGAGAACTTGGGGCTCTTTGTCTCAATCGAGTGGCTGAGCGCCTGGGGATTGATTCTCACCGGGGCCGGCTTGATCGTGCTTCTGGAGGTAGTGGTCCGCTTGCTCGTGCCCGCTTACCGCAAACCGGTGGGTGGCTCAATCATCTGGGGCTTCATCCTGCTGGGTCTCGGTCTGGGAAACATGATCGGCATGGAGATGGTCTGGCCCCTCATCCTGATCGCCATCGGTATCGGGCTGTTGTTGCGCGGGCTTTTCCGAAACATCTGAGCGGAGCGACACCCACTTCACTCCCTACAGGCGCCCCAGGTTGAGCGTCATCAGTTCATCCCAGGCATATCGCAAGGGCGTCCACCATTGATCGCGGCCAATGCACCGGAAGTAGGGCGGCTTTAGGGCTGTGATCAGGTCGCCGATCTTGTAGCGCGGCAGCACCGGTGTAGAGACGATCAAGCTGCCCATCTCCCCCGGCCGCATCTCGTGCAGCATCTTGACGCCCCGCCTTGTCTCCACCTCGAAGAAGAATAGATCATAATTGGGCACCCAGGCGCGGGCCTCATCCCGCTGCTGTCCAAACATCCCCTCGGTGGCGCCGTAAATCTCGCGGATGACGACCGGCCCATAGAGCGCATTGAGCGCCGGTCGCAAGCGCGTGTTGATACCCCGCACACTGCCCAACGTCATAATCTGCACCGACCAGATGTCCTTCGGGTAGAGGCCGTGAGCCCGGCGCAAGTAGCGCGCGAAGCGCAAGGCCGTCGGCGCAACGCCTCCGACGAGCGTGACGTTTTCATCCTTACAGCGCTCGTAGGCCAGCTCGAAACGCGCCTCCCAGTCGCGGATAGTCTTGCCCCCGCCCAGCGCATCGATCTCCTCCTGCGCCGGCAAGGATCGGATGGGGGTGGAGAGCGAGACATGCCGGGTGTAAATGCCGGAACTGTAGCCATACTCCAGTTCACGCTCACCCACCCGCATCGTTCCCACCACCGAGGGGAAGTTCAGGTTCAGGTTGACCCCGGCGAAGAGATCGCGCCGCCCGGTAGCGGCGACATAGTTTAGCATCGCCCGCCCAGCGCTGACGCGCATCTTCAAATCGGTGGGCGTCATAGGGATGAACTTGGGCTCGCCCGCCGTCGTGCCGCGCGTGATGGCCCAGCCGATGGGCTCCTCATTCAGCAGCAGCTCCACTTCGCCGCCCATCACCCGCCGGATGAGGGGCTCATAATCCTCGTAAGTTTTTGGCGGGAAGGCGCGTCGATAGTCCGAGACAGACTCCACCTGGGCCGCGCCGTGCCGGGCGCCGTGCTCGGTCTGAGCGTACCCCTGCAGGAGACGGCGCAGTGCCTCTTGCTGAGCCTTGGCGGGATCTTCCACGCTCTCGTGCCAGGGCCGCAAAAAGGTGCCGAGTTGCTCCAACATCTGGGCTTCTTCGGTGTTCATAATTATTCTCCCTCTCTTGTTCTCGTCAGGGTCTTTAGGAGTTCGCGTGGTCATATAGCTCAGAGGGGGTGTGCCACCCCGTGTCTGGGTCGAAATTTACTCTTACTCCCAGATATGGGACGCGGGTGACACACCCGCTTTGAGCACCACGCGAAATCCCAAAGAGCCTCTCGTCATAGCTCGGTGCTGAGGAGAGTTTACCACATTGCCCTTTGAAAGCAAACGGGTATAATGATTGGCCGAAGGGAAATTTAGAAATTCATGCACATCCCAAGGAGGCCTATCTTGACTCGACCACCTATCGATCAGCAAATCACCTTCCTCTACACCCGCGACTTGGAGGAGACGGCTCACTTTTACGAGGAAGTGCTGGGGCTTGAGATGGCGCTCGACCAGGGGGACTGTCGCATCTACCGGGTCAGCGGCGATGGTTACCTCGGCTTCTGCCAGCGGGTGGAAGCGCCAGAGGAGCCGGTTGGCATCATCATAACGCTCGCCACGACGGAAGTGGATCGCTGGTACGATCATCTGCAAGAACAGGGAGTGCGCTTCGAGAAGCCGCCGACGCTCAACCCCGATTACAACATCTACCACTGCTTCCTGCGCGATCCCAACGGCTATCTGATCGAGATCCAGCGCTTCCTCGATCCGGCGTGGGACGAGCAGCCCGAACACACCACTTGATTTAACGCCCGTTTATGTTAGGATTAAGATGTCTACCCTGCCTTGCTCCAGCCGGGCTTCGGCGTGAGCTCAGCCGAACGGTTTGTAACCCGGTGCATTCTTTACTGTCAGGGATTGCAAATCCCTTTTGAGCGGGCAGTCGAGTAATTCAGGATTAAGCTATGATGAATAAGCGCTTTGAGGAAGTTGAACATACCGCCGACATCGCCATCCACGTCTGGGGTCGTGACCTGGCCGAGCTTTTCGCCAACGCGGCCTACGGTATGGCCTGCCAGTTGACCGATCCCGCCGAGGTAGAAGCGGAGACCGAGTATCGCCTCGACATAGAGGCCGATGACACCGAGATATTGCTCGTCAACTGGCTGAGCGAGCTGCTCTATCTGGAGGAAAGAGACGCTCACGTTTTCACCGAGTTTGAAATGCTTGAAGTCGCTCCGACCCATCTGCGGGCTATCGCGCGCGGTGGACAGGCACAGGAGTATTACAGTCACATCAAAGCCGTCACGTTCAGCGAGCTGGAAATAGTGCAAAGCGACGAAGGCTACGAAACGACCATTGTATTCGACGTCTGATAAGAAGGAGGAAAAAATGGCCAAAAAAGACTTTCGCCGCATAGACACGTACACTTGGGAACTTCCGAAAGATTTTCGGAGCGACATGCGAGTCCCCGTGCGTCTTTTTGCCGACGCGGAGCTTTTCGAGGCTGCGTTTGGCGACCGCACCGTGGAACAGTTGATCAACACTTCGACACTGCCGGGCGTCGTCAATTATGCTATGGCGATGCCCGATTTTCACCAGGGCTACGGCTTCCCCATTGGGGGCGTAGCGGCGATGGATACCGATAGCGGAGTGATCTCCCCTGGAGGTGTGGGCTACGATATTAATTGCGGCGTGCGATTACTTGGCACCCACATGAACTGGGACGAGATCGATCCGCATCGTGAGGACTTGATGACGGCGCTGTATCAATCCTGCCCCAGCGGTTTGGGCGGCGACGGGCGCGTGCGCGTCTCCCCCCAGGAACTGAATAATCTGCTAGCCGACGGGTCGAGCTGGGCGCTGAAGAAGGGACTGGCGCGACGGCAGGACGTGGAGCACACGGAGGAACAAGGTAGCCTCCCCGGCGCCGATCCCAGCAAGGTGAGCAGGCGGGCCAAGGAGCGCGGGCTCTCCCAGGTCGGTTCACTGGGGTCGGGCAACCATTTCTTGGAATTGGACGTGATCACTGAAATTTACGACACCGAGGCGGCCGAGGCTTTCGGCTTATGGACGGGCCAGATCGTGGTGCAGATCCACTGCGGCTCGCGCGGCTTCGGGCATCAGGTCTGCGACGATTATGTCAAGGAGCTCCAGTCGGCGGTGCGCAAGTATAACATCCGCTTGCCCAACCGCCAGCTCGTCTGCGCTCCCATCGACTCCCCCGAGGGCCGCGACTACTACGGCGCGATGGCCTGCGCGGTCAACTACGCCTTCGTCAACCGGCAGGTGCTGGCGATGGGCGCGCGCGAGGCCTTCGAGCGCGTGCTGGCGGGCAAGGTCGATAACTTCGATCTGTTCCAGGTCTACGATGTGGCCCACAACATCGCCAAGTTCGAGGAGCATGAGGTGAACGGGCGACAGGAGAAGCTCTGTATCCATCGCAAGGGCGCCACGCGCTGCTTCCCACCCGGACACGAGGGTGTGCCCGCCGACTATCGGGAGGTAGGCCAACCGGTGCTGGTACCCGGCTCGATGGGGACGGAATCCTACGTGCTAGTGGGTCAGCAGAAGGCGATGGAGCTGACCTTCGGCTCCACGTGCCACGGCGCCGGGCGCACGATGAGCCGCACACAGGCTCGCAAGAAGGTCTGGGGGCATGATCTGCGGGATGAGTTGGAGAAAAGGGGTATCGCAGTGCGGGCCAGCAGCATGAAGGGCCTGGCCGAGGAAGCACCGCTAGCTTACAAAGATGTCAACCACGTTGTGGAGACGGTGCATGGCCTGGGTATCGCGCACAAGGTGGCCCGGCTGGAGCCGCTAGGGGTGATCAAAGGATAGGAAGTAGGTTGCAAGTTGCAGGTTGCAAGAGGACGACAGGAACGACACGCTCGACGTAAGTTGGGCGTGTCGTTTTATTTTTGCTCCTTGCGGGCGTACGCGGTGAACAGATCGCCCAGATTGATCGGCACGGCCAGGCTGCGCAATCCCAACCGCTCTGCCTGGGGGAGGTGGGAGATTTTATTCACCAGCCATTCGGCCGGTCGGCCCACCAGGGGCATCAAGGCGCTCAAGCGGCTCATCAAGTAGCCGAGGCGAAGGTAGCGCCCCTGGGGCTTATCGCTGATGACGCGGAAACCGCATTTTTCCAACATCTGGCCCAAGGTGCGCCGCGAGAAGTAGTAAATGTGCATCTCCATCAGCCAGGGCCAACGCGGCCCCATCAGCCTGGCGAAGAGGCTGTCGATGTCGATGGTATGCACCACGACCAGGCCGCCGGGTTTGAGCAAGCGATGGACATGCTGGAGCGTGCCCATCGGATCGGTCACGTGCTCGATCACGTCCCACATCGTCACGACGTCGAAGTATGATTCCGGCAGATCGGCTGTCTCCAGCGTCCCCTGCACCACGTTTAGGCCCCGCGCTTGCGCCCGCTCCACCGCCCAGCTCGAAGGCTCCATACCCCAGGCATCCCAGCCGTGTTGGGCCGCTATCTCGACGAAGACGCCCACATAAGCGCCCACGTCCAGCAGGGGCCGGTCATCCGGCGGCCCGGTGAGCTTCTCCAGGGGGTTCAAGTGATGCTCGAAGGTCAACACGCGCCCTTCGCGCTCCTCGACGTAGAGCGGGTCCTCGACGGCCTGATAGGACTGAATGATGTCGCTGCTATCCGGGCGGGGATCGGTATAGACGAGGCCGCACTGCTGGCATTGGACGATGGTGTGATGGTAGCCGTATCCGCTGCTGGTGCAACGGAAGGCCTGCCATCTGCCGCCTCGTTGGCCGACGGTGCTAGGATAACGCACAACGGCGTCATCGGCGCCGCATAAGTTACAGCGTATGTGCTCCATCAGATGGGCTTCCTTGTCAAGCGACCCCAGAAGAGGCGCATCACCGTCCACATGGCCTTGATGATTTCGTCCTGAGAGATTTTAGAGGCCCCCAGGCGGCGATTTTCGAATATGATGGGCACCTCTCCCACCCGCCAGCCATGTCGCTGCACGCGGTGGAGCATCTCGACGAGAAAGGAATAACCATCGGCCTGGATCTCGTCCAGGCCGACTTCATTCAGCACTTCGCGCCGATAGCAGCGAAAGCCAGCCGTCGTATCGTGTGCGTGCAGGCTCAACAGAATACGGGCGAAGGCATTAGCTCCCCAACTGAGCATCTTGCGCATCAAAGTGCAGCCGCTGGTCCCGCCGCCCGGCACGTAGCGTGAGCCGATGACCAAATCATAGCCCTGATCGATCTTGGTCACCATGTCGGGAATGTAGCGTGGGTTGTGGGAAAAATCGGCGTCCATCGTACAGATGAGATCGGCTTCCCCGGCCAGGGCGTGTTTGAAGCCCGCGATGTGGGCCGTGCCCAGCCCCAGCTTGCCGGCGCGGTGAACTACGTCCATACGTCCATTGCTCTTGAGCGCCAATTGGTCGGCGATGTCTCCGGTGCCGTCGGGAGAATTATCGTCCACAACGATGACCGCGGCTCTCAAGGGCAAGGCGAGCAGTTGCGTCACCAGCCTTTCGATGTTCTCCCTCTCGTTGTAAGTGGGAATGATAATCGTAACTTGCAAAATTCCTCCGTGTTTCACTTGACGCCCGCACCGGTTAGATGCGGGGTAATTCCGAGCTGGGGCGTATTGTAATCCAATCGAGG
>CAZANJ010000179.1:0-6268 GCA_964486415.1 uncultured Anaerolineales bacterium | reverse complement strand
CATCCGAGGCCATCGTCTCGGCGGAAGCGTTTGATGAGCCGCAAGGCTGAGTTTATCTGAGACCCTAAAGGTTTCTGAAAACTTTTAGGGTCTTGTCAGCAGAAGTAAAAAGCCCTCTCGCCAGAACTATGGCGGGAGGGCTTTCTTGCAATTTACGGGTTTCGGATTGCACAACCTCAAACCATCAGCGCGTGTATTTCCTCCAACATCATTGGGGCCACCGTCAGCACCCTGAGCGGCTCGGCGTGGCGGCGCACCTCGACGCGCACCGCTGGCTCGTCCCGTCCATCGGAGTAACGGGCCGTGATGCGGGCCGCCAGCTCAAGCTCCTCCTCTGTAGGTTCCCCCATCATCAGCGTCATCGGGCCGGGATGATCTATCGTCGTGAGCAGGACGTTCCCCGCGCTCTGGCTCTTGATGTAATCATTCTCCCCCTCGTGGCGCCCGACGAAGACTCTGCGCCCAGAAGGCAGACTTAATTGCCGTCCAATCGAGAGCAGAAATGCCAGATCGGTGGTCAAAGATTCCTTCCCCTCGCGCTCCAGAAAATCGCGCAGGCGGCGTGAGTAGGTCTTGTCGATCAGATAACAACAGCCGCCGGATGGCTGGGGGTAATCCGTGATGCCGAACTCCTCCGCCAGGGCCATCTGCGGCTTGCGGCTCCTCCCGCTGATAGCGTAGAGCTCGTCCCGCTCCACCCAGCCGCGCCGCTCAGGCACGGTCGGATCGAGCAGCTTGGCCGATAGTGGACGAAGCAAGTAGCCCTCAAGTCCACTCTCCCGCTCGACGATATCGAGCGTGGGTCGCCTCTGGCTCTTGGGGCGCTGTCCGCTCACCTCGCCGGTGAAGACGAAGTGATGGTCATGCTCCTCCATCCAGGCTTTGGCCTGGCGCAGCAGGAAGATGCGGCAATCGACGCAGGGGTTCATCCCGGAGCCGTAGCCGTGCCTGGGATGGAGCACCACGGGCAGATAAGACTCGGAGACGTCGATGACGATCAGCTCCAGCCCCAGCATGGCAGCGGCGCGCTGCGGGTCGGATGGGCCGGCAGGTTCGCGCCCGGTGATGCGGTTGCGCCTGGCGTAGGAGAAGCCGGTGCGGAAGTGAAGCGCTGTGACCTCGATCCCTTGCTCCAACATAATCCGGGCGGCCAGAATGCTATCCAGCCCGCCCGACATCATCCCCACCGCCTTGATGTTTTCCTCTCTTGCTCGTGAGTTTTTCATAAGGTTATGAAACAGCCCTTACCGCCCGCCCAAGAACCGAAACTCCAGCGAGGGCGCCCCGGCCCAGCTCAGGACATCCTCCATAGTCGGCATCGACGAACGGCCCTGGAAGCCGTAGAGCGTCTCGAAGAAGCTGAGCGTGGGGCTCAGCTCGATCACTCCAGGCTCGCCCGCGATGCCGCCCAGTTCAGCGGCCCTCTCGATGGCCTCATCCGACGAGCCCACCGCGTCCACCAGCCCCAGCTCCAGCGCCTGCTGCCCGGTGTAGACCCGCCCATCGGCCAGCTCGCGCACCTGCTCCGGCGGCAGATCACGCGCCTCAGCCACGACCGCCACGAAGTCCTCGTAGACCTGGTCGATGATGGCCTCCCAGATCGCCTTTTCCTCCTCCGTCATCTCGCGGAACATACTGCCGATGTCCTTCTTCGGGCCGGAGGTGATGACCAGCGCGTCAACTCCGATCTTGTCCAGCAGTTCCTCCGCGTTGAGGAACTGACTGATGACACCGATGGAGCCGGTCAGGGTGTCGGGGTGGGCCATCACGTGATCGCCACCGCAGGCGATGTAGTAGCCGCCGGAGGCCGCCGTGTCGCCCATCCAGACCACGACCGGCTTCTCGAAATCGAGCAGGGCGCGGTAAATCTCGTCGGAGGCGACCACGCTGCCGCCGGGGCTGTTGACGCGCACCACGACGGCCTTGATGGCCCCATTAGCGGCGGCCTGCTCCAACATATCATTCACCCGACCGGGGGTGATGACTTGCTGCGCGGGATACTCCGGTAACGTGCTCATAATAGTACCGTTGAGGGGAATCACGGCCACGGAGTCGCCCAGCACCGCCGTGGACACCGGCTGATTCGCCAGCCGGCCCAACGCACTCGTCGTGAGCAATCCCACTCCCACACAACTGAAAACCGGCAGCATAAATCCCAGGATGAACGCCAGAAATATCCATAAAATGGAACGATCTTTCACTTGTTCCCTCCTAAACTCGTCATTTTTCATTTTTCATTTGCTAATTTTTCATTTGCTAATTTGTCATTACACGTTCCAGATAGGCGCGGGTTACCTTGCGGCTTTGTTGAACTTTTCGCCGTTTGCGCACCATTTTGGGGATGCCCAGGAGTCCGGCCAATTGACCGCGCAGGCGAGCGCGGGCCGCAGCTCCGCGCCAGGCTCCCAGCGCCTCGGTCGTGATGCGCAACTGCGCCTTCAGGATGTCGCGCCAGTGGACGCGCCAGAGGTCGCCGGGGTAATCCTTGGTCAGCAGGTAGATGTAGTTGCGCCCATTGTAGAAGCTGGCCGTGGTGGTGCCACCGGTGGCGCTCAGCTTGTGGTAGACCACGGCGCGCGGAGCGTAGACACAGCGCCAGCCGCGCAACTGCGCCCGCCAGGCCAGATCGATGTCCTCGCAGGAAAAAAAGAAGTCCTCATCCAGGAGGCCCACATCGTCCAACATCGCGCGTCGATAAGCCGCGCTGCCTCCACAGGCGCTGAAGACGTACTCCTCACGGTCATACTGGCCCACGTCACGCTGCCAGACGCCCCGGTTGCCGGGGATGCCATCCACGCGGTAGAAATCACCGGCGGTGTGAAAAATGTCGCGCCGGTCGAAGAGCAACATCTTGGAGGCAATCAGCCCGGCCTCCGGATGGCGCCCGAAGGCAGCGATCACCTCCTCCAGCCAGCGCGGGTCGGCCTCGGTATCATTGTTCAGCAGAATCACGAACTCCCCTCGCGCGGCCCCCATCCCGACGTTGCAGGCCCCGGTGAAGCCCCGGTTCTCACCCAGAGCCATCACCTGCACCTCGGCATAATGTGCCAGCAACTCCAGCGAGCCATCGGTGGAGCCGTTATCGACCAGGATGACCTCGAAGCCGCCATCAAAGGACTGACGGCGCAAGCTCTCCAGGCAAGTGGGGAGATGGGCCATGCCATTCCAGTTGGGGATGATGATGGAAGCGAGGGGCAAAGGCCGGCCAGCGCTCATACCTAGACAGTCTCCAGCAGCGGCTCCCCTCTGGTCTCGCGGCCCAGCGCGAGCACAGTCGCCCCGCCGAGCACGAATGAGACCGCGTAGAGCGTCAGCGCGGCCACCAGGGAGCTGGAGATCAGCCAGCCCCCCAGGATGGGCGCCAGAGCGCCGGCGATGCGCGTCATTCCGCTGGCGGCGCCCATGCCGGTGGCGCGCACCTCGGTGGGATAGAGCTCCGGCGTGTATGCGTAGACCACGCCCCAGGCCCCCAGGGTGAAGAATGACATCAGCATGGCGGTGGCGACGATGAAGGAAATGCCGCTCACGACGGCGAAGAGGTATGTGAACAGCCCGCTCAGCGCCAGGTAGAGGGCCAGGGTCCACTTCCGCCCCCAGCGCTCGACCAGATAGGCAGCCGAGAAATAGCCCGGCAACTGGGCCAGGGCCATCAGGAAAGTGTTCTGATAGGTCTTGAGGAAATCGAAGCCCCGCTGCACGAATATGCGCGGCAGCCAGATGAACGTCCCGTAGTAGCCCAATGAGATGCAGAACCAGACGACCCACAACATCACCGTGGTGCGAACGAAGGGCTTTTTCCAGAGCGCGGAGAGGGTCACCTGCTCCTTGCGTTCTTGCACCTTCAAACGCTCCACCTCAAACGCGACGCCATTCTCGCGGGCCACCTGCTGCAAGACCGCGCGGGCCTCCTCCTCCCGCCCCTCGATCAGCAGATAACGCGGCGATTCTGGGATGTAGCGGCGGATGAAATAAATGATCAGCCCCGGCACAGCCGAGACGGCCAGGAGCGCCCGCCAGCCGAGCGTGGGGACGAGGAGCCAGGCCAGGCCGGCCGCGACGATGGTGCCCACCGCCCAGAAGCTCTCCAGCAGCACCAGGTAACGGCCCCGGTTGCGCTTGGGCAGATACTCGGAGAAGATGGAATAATCGACCGGCAACGTGCCGCCCACGCCGAAGCCCGTGATGGCCCGCAGCAAGACCAGCCAGATGTAGCCGGGCGAGAGCGCGGACAGGAAGCCGAAGACGGAGTCGACTAACACCGTGAACTGGAAGCCCGCCTTGCGCCCGATGTAGTCCGTGATGGTGCCCCAGAACCAGGCGCCCAGCAGCATGCCGATGAAGATGGCGGTGCCGATGAAGCCGGCCTGGCCCGAAGAAAGCGACCATTCCTGGATCACTTGCGGGATGACGTAGGCAATGATGATCACCTCCATCGCGTCGGCGGCCCACCCGATGCCGCAGATGGCCAACAGCTTGTACTGGAATCGACCGAAGCCGATCCTTTCGATGGCCTCGCCGATTGTGAGAGTTTTCTCGTTCATAGAATCACTCCTCGCTGTCTCCAGATTGGTTCAATCTCAGAGATTGAACCAATCTAATCCAAGAATTCTGCCAGCGCCTCTTCCCAGGGGCGCGGGCGGATGCCCAACGCGCTCGCGGCGGTATTCGCCAGGGGAGCGAAAGAGGGCGGGGTGGAGTCGCGCTCAAAATCGGCCAGCGTTATTGGCTCGATGGGCACATCCTCCTGCCCGCCGATGCGCAGAATCTCGCGGGCGAATTCGTAGCGGGAGCAATGGCCCGCGTTGGTCAGATGATAGACGCCATAAGCCTCCGTCGAGATCAGCTCGGCGAGCGCGGCGGCCAAATCCGGCGCGTAGGTAGGATTGCCCACCTCATCGGTCACCACGCTCAGCTTGCCCAGTTCCTGGGCCAACTCCAGAATGCGATGGGGGAAATTACTCCCGCCGGGGGCGTAGAGCCAGGCCGTGCGCACGATGTAGAAGCGACGGAGCAGGTGGCGCGTGAACCACTCGCCGCCGGCCTTCGAGCGCCCATAGGGATTGAGGGGAGCAGTGGCCTCCCACTCCAGATAGGGCTCGTCGGCCTCGCCGTCGAAGACCTCGTTGGTGCTGATGTAAACCAGCGCCGCGTCGCAGGCCGCGCAGGCCAGAGCGACATTCTGCGTGCCTAGGCCATTGACTCGATAAGCTCTCTCCGGATCGCGGGCGCAGCCGTCCACATCGGTCCAGGCGGCGGCGTGGATCACCACGTCGGGCGCGAATTCGCCAATGGCCCGCGCGATAGCCTCCCGATCCGTGATGTCCAGCTCCGGCAGATCACATCCCGCCAAAGTGTGCCCGTCGAGCGCCCCGTAGAGCGCACGGCCCAACTGCCCGCGATGCCCGGTGACAAAAATTCTCATAGTGTAGACCTCGCTAAGAATATGAAGAGCGTTACGCCTCTCAGAAGTACAAGTTCAATTGTACTGTATACGGGCCAAAAAGCAAAACGAACTTGACATAGAACGTATGTTCGTCTATAATCGTCCCACAGACAATTGAGAACGAGGAGGCGTAGGATGAATGATCTTATTTCGGATAAACAACGGAGAATCCTGGAGTTCACGGGCGAGTACCTCAGGGAAAAGGGCTACCCGCCCTCCATCCGCGAGATCGGCAGGGGGACGAACATCAGCTCCACCTCGGTGGTGAGCTACAATCTGGACCGTCTGGAGGATGCCGGGTACATCTCCCGTGCGCCCGAAGTCTCGCGCGGGCTAAGCCTGACCCCGCTGGCACGCGCCGAGATTATGCCGGATGAGATAATCCACGTGCCCCTGGCCGGGCGGATCGTGGCCGGCGAGCCTATTCCGGTGCCCGCCAGCGATTTCGCGCTGATGGGTGATGAGACCGTCGAGCTCACGCGCGACCTCCTGGGCAATCCCAAAGACCTGTACGCGCTGGAGGTGGAAGGCAACTCGATGATAGACGCGCTGGTGCATGACGGCGACATCGTGATTATGCAGCACCAGCAGGAAGTGGCGAACGGGGAGATGGCCGCGGTCTGGCTGCGCGACCGTGAGGAGGTGACGCTGAAACGCTTCTACCTGGAGGGAAACCGCGTGCGCCTCCAGCCGGCCAACCCCACGATGGAGCCCATCTATGTGGACAATCCGCGCCAGGTGGAGGTGCAGGGCAAAGTGGTGCTCGTCCTCCGCAGGCTAGAATGAGCGAATGAGCCGGAAATGCAGGATGGAAGAGCCCCTAAA
>CAZANJ010000178.1:0-6311 GCA_964486415.1 uncultured Anaerolineales bacterium | reverse complement strand
ATTTAAGCCCGTTTCCACGCGATTTTGCGCCCTTTTGTGGGAAAAACTTGTAGCAATATCCTCATAACGGAGTCAAGTGGTTCGCCGGGCTTCTTTCACCTGACTTCCTACATGAACCAGTATCTCTCAGCTTGTGGAGCGCCGAAGTTACCGTAAGGACTAAGATATACAGGCAAGCCGTCCTCATATAACCCGTGGTTGGCATTAGACTAAAGGGAGCATTCGATGAAAAACAAACGAAACTATTTGCTGGAAGCTACATTTACCACAAGTTTGCTCTTGCTCTTTGTCCTATTTATCAAGATGCTTATCTCAAAAAAGACAGAGCGACCTGAGTCCACTAGAAATGAGGCGACCCAGCTCAACAACGTACATGCGGTAGAACCAGAATCTCAAGACGACATTCTACCTGTAAAACTAGGGGCTAGAAGGGTAATGCTTCAACTGAATACTTTCTTGCCGCAAATTCACTTGACGCTAATCAGCGTATTACAGGGATTGGCCCTCGGAGTTCTAATAGCTCGGCTTGAGAAGGCTCCTCCAACATCTATTTCAACCATGCTTTTGTACTTCGATAGTCTAATGATCGTTGTACTAATATGGCATCTCTATTCCTCAGTATTTGTGGTTTTTTTATGGCCTTTGTCTTTGTGGCACACGCTACTTCAATTTCTGCTCGCTGCGGCTCAAAGTGTAACTTTCTTTTACATCACGCAACCTGCGGTATGGACATTAGGGTGTGCTTGCATGGCACTGATAGCAGCTGTTATCCGCTATCTCAATACAAAAGCGGTTGGCCCATTCAATTATGAATGCGAGAAAGTTTATGAGCTAGATATGCAAATTGAGAAATCGGGTGCCCGCATGTTTTTCCTCGCAAGCATTACAGTTGGTATCATTGGTGCCTTACAAGCATATTTGCCCTCTCCAATGTTTACTATAGGTGTTGGCTTTGTTGTACTGGTTGCTATTCTGATTTTGTCTTGGGTATCCAATGTAACCAATAAAAGGTTGATCGACATGCACTTTGATAACTCACCTTGGGCATTCTACAAGTACCAAGTTGTCAAAAAGGAGGCAATTAACGGTATGAGCTCAAGAGAAGATGAGGACGCTACGTAAACCGCAAAAGTATAGCAGTAGAAAGTCTGAGCAGTTACACTTTTCACACATTCATCTATGGAATCTGGCTGCTTTCATCCGAGATGAGCACTGGTGAGGAAACTGATGGAAAAGAAACAAGCTTGGGAATTGGTAATCATAGCCGTCATCTTGGGCGCGCTGGCCCTCAGCGCGTTTGCACCCCACGCGGCGATCGCCACGACCACATCCACGACCGTCTACGGCACCACCAACAAGGACGCCTACGCCGAGTCCGGCTATCCCGACATTGAGCCGGGCAATCAGCGCAACCTCTACCTGGGCTACGATACCCTGTACAATAAGTACCGCACGCGCATCTACATCAAGTTCAACCTGCCCTCGCTGCCCAGCGGCGCAGAGGTGGACAGCGCTCAGGCCCAGCTCTACCAGTACGCCGATGAGTGCTCCGGCAGCTACGGCGTCACGGCCTACGAGATTGCCTCAAGCTGGGGCGAGTGGGAAGTGACCTGGAACAACCAGCCGTCAAAGGGCAGCAGCGTCGGATCCGCCAGCTTCAGTTGCTCCGACGGATGGAAGTCCATCGACATCACTGGCCTGGTCAGGGACTGGTACGGCGGCCAGACCAATCGCGGCATCACCATCTGGGCCGACAGCGAATATAGCCCCGGCGGTATCTTCTGGGCTCACGACTGTACAGCTTCACAGTGTCCGGGGCAGCAACACCCGCGTCTGAAGGTGACCTACTCGATCCCGCCGACGCCCACGCCGACGCCCACTAACACGCCGGAACCCGAGACCTACAACACCGCATGGCTCACGGACGACGACCTGACCGGCGATTACGACACGCCGGTGGCGACCATCCGCTACTTCCTTGAGCAGCAGGGAAGCTGCCTCGCCAACCCGCTCAAAGACGTGGACGGCGTGACCATCGACGTGCCTCAACTGATACACGACGCGGCGGTCGAGCACCGCATCAATCCCAAGGTAATTATGGCCACGATGCAGAAGGAACAATCGGCCATCACCCGCTGCCCGGAGACCTGGCGGCTGAAGCGATTGATGGGCGCCGGGAGCGCCAGCACCGCCCGCCGCCAAATCGACTTTGGTACCAGCCTCTTTCGCGCCTATCAGGACGAACTGAACAGCAACGGGGTGACGCGCAGCGGCTGGCGGATGGGCGTCGCCAAGCAGACCCAGGACGGCGTCTCGGTCACGCCGGCCACCAAGGCCGTGGCCGGGCAGTTCACCTACACGCCCTACGCCGGGGTCAACTGGGACGGCAACAATTCGAGCGTGGGCGGCGTCTGGCTCTTCTGGAACGCATGGTACAATCAGTTCCACTTCGACCAACCCCTGCCTGACCCGCCCGATCCCCCGCCGTCTTGCGAGGTGCCCTACTTCTCGCAGCGCGATAACCGATGGCGGAATCACCCATTGCGCACGGCCGGCGTCTGTTCCTCTTACTGTAGCACCATCGGCCATTGCGGATGTACGCTCACCTCGGCGGCGATGCTCTTCAACCACTACGGATCGACGCGCAACCCGGCTCAACTCAGCGATTGTATGGGCACCAAGGCCTGTCCTTTCTACTGGTACACCGGCGCAGCCTGCAGCCAGGGGCAGGCGCAATACAGCGCCCTCTACGGCTTCAGTTGGTCGCGCCTGGAACGCGAGGTCAACCGGAACGAGCGCCCTGTGATTTTGGGAATGTACAGATATAAGAACGGTGTAAAGTACACACATTGGGTGCTGGTCATCGCCGGGAGCGGCAATCGGGCGGCCAACTATACCATTCACGATCCCTGGCCCATCCACGGCGCGAAGATGAAACTTAGCGCCTACAACAACTGGTACCTGAACCGGCTGGTGGTCTACAACGGCGATCCTGACTGTGCGAGTATGGCGTCGACGGCGGCAGAGCCGGTCGCGTTTGATTTCAATACGCAGCCGCCGGTCAGCGACACCGTCGCACCGCAGGAGGAACGTGAGCCCTTGACGGTGGAGGAGGCGCGGGCGCTGGAGAGCTCATCGGTGGTCACCGGGTCGGCTTGGCTCTACCGGATGACGGCGCAGACGATGACGGTGCAGCTCGTCGCCGAGAGCGACGATGGCCCCGTCACCGAGATGCTGCTCTGGACGGACGGGATGACGGAGACGACCTGGCAGCCTTTCTCCACCTTCGCGGTGCTGCCGCGCGGCGAGGAGATCTACGTGCGCTTCCGGGACGAGGCGGAGAACGTTTCGGCTGAGGCAGCGGAGACGAGCCATCCGCCCGCCAGCCCGGAGACGGCGCCGTTCGAGGTGTATCTTCCGCTGGTTTTGAGGCCGTGAGGTATGATGTGTGGTACTTTGGTACTAATCTCCTATTGACATTCGTAAGGTAGTATGCTAAGTTGTTTGAGTATCTTCTTCAAAACTGGATCGGTACGATCTCCAATTTACAGGGGGCAGACGATGAACGCGTGGGAACAGTGGGTCTACAAGGTTTTATCGGTTTTGGTGATTATCTCCACGGTGGCGACCAGCTTGGGTGTCGTGGCGGTGCAGCCGGTCGTGGCAGCGGAGCCGGATTTGGGTCAGGCACCTGATGTTTATCTACCAGTGCGGTGGCAGGAGCAAGACGCAGATGACCCCAGTAACATCGTCTACTTGCCCTTGGTGATGCGGGACTATCGGCCACCAGCTGAGACTGAAGCCATAATCGAACCCGGAGTGGGCGGCGAGGTCGGCTCCCCCGATGGCAAAGTGCGCGTCGTCTTCCATCCGGAGGCCGTCACCCAGACGGTGCGGGTGCGCTATGAATACATTGAGCGTCCGGCGCTTCCCCCTGATGAACTGGGCGTCGGCGGCCCAGCCTTCGACGTCTCCGCGTGGACGCTCGACGGCGATCCGGTGCACAGCTTCCCAAAAATTGTTGAGATCATCACCGATACCAGCCCTTGGACCAGCTATGTGACCCCAACCGTGAAGATCTACTATCACTACACGCCCGAAGATGTGGAAGGGTTGGATTTGAGCGAGTTTTTCCTCTACAGTCGCGACAACGCGAGTGAAGAGTGGTCACGAGAGCCTTCGGCTGCTTGGCAGGATCAGCAATTTTTGAAGGCACACATCAACCACTTGAGCGAGTTTGTGCCGATGGCCCCATTGGCAATTTACAGACGTAGAAGTGCGAATACCTCTAAGATTGCTTCTCAACAAGTTACGAGCAACACGGGAGAGTACAAAAGGCTGGTGCTCGACCCTGACAATAACGATGGATGGTCAATCTGGCCTGATGTTGGGCGTGTTGAGGAATTGACATTCAACTTAAGTTTGGCTCAGGGAATACGGGATCGCTTGCAGGCTGATGACTGCCGCGCTGATATTTTATTGACGCGAGAAAGTGAAGCCGATGGGGGCGTTGATCCTGGCATAAGAGCCCAGATGGCTGAGGGCTTTAGTAGCGAGATGTTTGTCACACTAGCCTTCGATAGTCTGCAGGGGTATCCGTTTTGGGGAAGTGAAGATCAGGGGGGGATCAAAGGATGGGCGCGGCACAGTCACTCTGAAGATGGAGCTTTGGTAGACGCTTTCTGTACCCAGGTTCCAAGCTACACTGGACGTCCTCGACAACTACCTACGCAGTACCCGGCATTTTATTCAGCCTTCGAGGACTTGCCTGGAGTGTATGCTCATATTGAAACCTTGTATTTGGATCATAACTTTGATCAACCAGTCGTCCAAAATGGATTTGATTCTATCAGTGATGGAGCTTACGCAGCCTTGCGGAGTCGATTGGAGGCAATGGGTATGATTTGTGGGGATGATCCTAACAATCCTCCACCCTATCCGGCCCTTCCTTCAGAGGCTATGCTTCAGCGCTGGCGCAACCTGGGCTACCAGAACTATCAGCGCTACGGCGCCGACCCGGTCAGCTTCTCCACCGGCAACCACGTCGTGCAGGTGCGCCTGCTCCGCGTGCCCGGGCGCGGGGGAATGGACTTCGACCTCACGCTGACCTACAACTCGCAGGACGTGCGCGACGATCTGCTCGGCTATGGCTGGTCATTCCCCTACAACGCCCGCGCCCAGCGCTACAGCGATGATTCCGTCACCGTCGCGCTCGCCGACGGGCGCACCTACCACTACACCTGGGAAGACGATCACTATGAATCTCCGGCCGGCGTCCACGCCCGGCTGGAGAAGACGGACCAGGGCTGGGATTGGATCACGCCCTTGGAGACGACGATGGCCTTCAGCGAGACGGTCGGCGGCTTCGGCATCCTCACCGAGCGGCGCGACCGTCAGGGCAACGTGCTCCACTTCGACTACGACCTGAGCGGTCAGGCCAACTGGCAGGAAGGCGAGGACGTGCCACGCCCACCAATGACCGAGATCCGCGACGACGCGGGACGCACCATCGACGTGCAGACCGATGCTGATATGAGCCACATCACCCGCCTGGACGTCTGGGACGGGCGCTCCTACAGCTTCACCTACGACGAGGGCAACCTGACGCGCATCGACGGCCCCGACGGGCAGCTGCGCCGCTTCGCCTACGACAGTCGCCACCGCATGATCAAGGAGTGGGACGCTGAAGACATCCTCTTCCTGCAGAGCGTCTACGACGACCGCGACCGGGTGATCGAGCAGATCGATGCCGACGGGACGCACAGTTATCTCGCGTACGATCCGGGCGAGCGCACCACCACCTTCACCGACAACCTGGGCCACGAGGAAGTCTACAATTGGGATGACCTGAACCGCGTCACCGGGGAGCAGGACGCCGAGGGCAACCAGGTGGCCAACACCTACGACGAGGACTACAACCTGATCGCCCGTACGGACGCCAACGGGAACACTACACGCTACGCCTACGACGCGCGCGGCAATCTGATCGCCCGCTACGATCCCATCCCGCCAAACGCGGACTATGCGACCGACGTGACGCGCTGGGCCTACGACGAGCACAACCAGGTCATCTTCAAGACCAACGCCCTGGGGCAGAGCTGGCAGTATGAGTACGACGCCGACGGCAACTTGACCCACGCGCTGCGCCCCGACGGCACCGAGACCACCGCGACCTACAACGACTGGGGCCAGCCGCTGACCATCACCGACGCCGAGGGCCGCACCACCGAGTACGTCTACGACGACGATGGCAACTTGATCGAGACGCACTATCCCGACGGCACCAGCACCGCATCGGAGTACGACGCCGC
>CAZANJ010000177.1:0-6319 GCA_964486415.1 uncultured Anaerolineales bacterium | reverse complement strand
CGAAGGCTGCCAGGCTGAGAACGACGAGGGCGTGGGCCAGCGTGTAGATCGTCAGAAGCACAGTGGATATCTTTTCCATCATAGCGGTGTTCACTCCTCTCTTGGATGTTGCGTGATTTTCACGCGCTTACAGTCTACCAGGGGTGAAGCTGCCTGTCTACTGGAAATTCTTACAGGTTCCGCTAGCTGTTTCGTCCCGTCATTCGGCATCATCACGCTCGTCGGTGAGATGTCGCCGCAGCAGTCGATTGGTCTCCTCTTGACGCTCGCGGAGCTCGTCGAGAGTTGACTTGATCTGCACCAGTACGATCAGAATCGGAAGCGTGACGGTGACCGTTATGAACAATCCATTGCACAGAAAATCATCCATCAACGACATAAGTATCTCCCTCACTCGTCTCTTACAACTGACCACTCGGCCCATTGGTCACTTATTCAACGATGGTCAACGTGTTCAGGATCTGCTCAAAGACAGCGTCCTGGGTGGTCGAGGTCGGCCGGCGTTGGATACGCAGCTCCCTGTCTCCCAGCGGCGCCCGCACATCCTCGCTGATGGGGGAGACGACGGAGCGAACAAGCGCTCCCCGCCGTCCAGCCACCGTGATCGGTTCCGCCGTCACCTGACACGGCTCCATCTCGACCGTTTTCGAGAGCCAGGTGCTGAAGTCCTCGTCCGCGGGCCAGTGCAGAAGCCTGAAGGTGACCTCGATATGATCCTCCCCCAGCGACGCACCGCCCTGCGCGCCCTCGACCTCGAAGTTGGACAGGGTAGCGATCGGGGGGCCGCCCACATCGTCAATCTCGAAGCGCCATCGCTCCGGCACCCTGACCCGCAACCGCAGACGAGGAAGCTCGTGGACGGTCCACGTGCCGGGCGCGCCGGGGGGCGGCAGTGTCTGTATGTCCAAGTGCGCGGCGGCGACCTCGGTGCTCTTCTGACGCAGGCCGTCGAGGGTGCCCAGGAACGTAACCCGTTCGGCCACGAGCTCAGGCTCGCCAACCGCCGGATCCACTGCCCACAGCTTGTAGCCGTCACTCGTATACGCTTGGACGAGGACGCGCCGCCCGTCGCTGGTCCAGTGGACGCCCTCAGCCTGTTCAAAGGTCGCCTCATCATACCTCACGGTGGCGCCGGAATCGACGCGCCAGACGATCAACCGTGTGGCGTCCAGATCTGGGGTTCTTTCGACGGCCGCGCGCAAATCTCCGCCTGGAGACAGCTTTCTCTGTCGGCTCACCAGGGGCCGCGGCCCACTACCGTCCACGGGGAAGGCGCGGGCGCCGTATCGGGCCTCAACCCACACCTCCTGGCAGTCCGGCGCCCAGCGTATCATGCCGGGATATCCCTCGGTCGCCCGGGTGACGAACTGACCCAGCGGGCGCCGCTCTCCAGAGCCGGCGTCGAGCAGCCAGACGGTTCCGGTGTAGGCTTTCGTGGAGAGGGCCGCGATCTTGTCGCGGTCCGACTCGTCACAGCCGGGGGACCAGGTCGGAAAGAGGACCTTTCCCGGCAGGCGCACCAGCACCCGCGGTTCCCCTCCGTCGACCACGTTCTGGATGGCGACCTCGTTCTCCTGCTGGCCCGGTTTGGGGCTGAACTGGCCCCGGAAGACGATGCGCTGGCTGTCCGGCGCCCAGGTCGCTATCAGTCGCTCCGGCGCCACCTGGCGCCGCGTCTCCCCGTCGAGCGAGACCAGCCACGTGCCATCCTCCGGCGTGGGGACCAGCAGCCATTCTCCATCGGGTGAGAGACGCACCGGCGATGTGATGATGGCGAGAAACCCCTCGGCGGAGACGTCGTAGCGACCGGGGCCGAGAAGCACGCGCTCGGCGCCACCCGACAGAGGATGGAGGACCAGGGAGCCGTCCCCGCGGGCCAGCAGCACCGTGTCCGTGGAGGGCGGCGCAGGGGTGATGTCGAGCACCTCGGCTGGTTCGGGCGTCGGCGATGGTGGCGGCGTTGGTGATTCCGTGGGTTCCGCCGTGGGTGTTGCGGTCGGCGGGAACCACTGGGTCGGCGTGGCAACTTGCGTCGCGGTCGGTGGGGAGGGCGTCGCCGGCCTGCAGGCGGCCATAACGACGAACAGCAGGACAACGACGGGTCTCAGTATCTGCTTCATTGCTCTCCTTCCACTAATACACATCCTGCTCTGAGTCCGATACCGATAGAACGATTATGTCCTCGGGGCCGTGAGGGTAGCGAACTGTGAGGGCCACCCAGCGACTGTCGGGCGAAACTACACGAACTCCCCTGCAAGGTGCCGGGTGTTTCACTGACTCACCGCAGCAATTCATACAGGGATCAGGGACGAAAGTTTTAACAAAGTCGCACGACACCGGCCAAAGGAGGCAGAATCTCGGCGTGGGTTCCAAATTCCCCATCACGGTCACGAGCGATGTCAAGCGAGAACTGCGGGGTGGCGCAGCACTGAACGAACCAGCACGCGGTGAGCGGATCTGCCCCAAAGTCGCTCTTTGAGAAATGGTCTCTCTTGTGAGATCAGCAGGACCCGTCTCCACTTGGCGAGGATGATTGCCCCGTTCTGGATTGTAAGCCCAGACCAGGGAGGCTTTATCTTTGCAGGTCTCTCTGTAGTACAACAAACCATCAGCACTCCAACCCAGCACGTGGTAGTCACAGCGCTTCCTTTTCCAAAAGGCCCGAGAGTACTTGCGCACGCTGGCTAGCCAGTTGCTGGGCTGAGTGGGCCAGCGCATCTCACAATCACAATCAGGGGCAGCGCTCAGTACAGGTTGATAGCGGTGGAGCCAAGGAATAGCTGGGATAGTCAGTAAAGCCAGGATCAGCAGTACGTGCGTAACCCGACGCGGGGCTCTCTCCAGCAATGCCACCACTATCAGTACGATTCCCAGAAAGGGGAGATGAGGCACGATAGACAGGAACACTCCAACCACTAAGGCCACCAGCGTCAGCCCAAGGCGACCTGGGCGCCTAGATGGGCAAATCTTGGAAAGTGTGAGCATTAATCAACCCCCTTTACCGCCAATCGCGGCACGTCCAGTCGCGCGACAGATTGGTGATGTCGCACCGGATCAACTCCTCAAAGACTACTACCGCTAGCTTGCCACTCGTTTCCACTTGGATTGCTCTACATCCTTCACCGGCAGCGTCGCACGTTGGGAAGCCTCGGCGGACTCCCTCAACGCGGTGGAAGCGGTCCAGGCCGGGGAAATAGACCGCGCCGATGGAGGCGGGATAGCGGCCGTGCTCCCGGCGATAATCCTCATACCGCCGGAAGAGTTCCTCGCCCTCCGCAATGGCAGGCTCAAGGCGCCGGCGGTGGTAGGCAAAGGGGGATAGCGTGGTGTGGAGGGCGATGACCGCGATGGACCCGACGCACAGCAGGCCGGCAAGCAGAGCGAGGCCTTTCGATCTCTTCTTGAAGATGGCGTGCCAGAGACCTCCCAATGATAGAAAGAAGACGAGGGTAACAACCGAGAACTGAACGAGCCAAAACGCCAGCGTCGATCTATCCAGGACAAGCTCGTACATTGACGTCAAGCCTCCCTATGGGAGATGTCTCGAGTCCTTGAGCACAACCTCCCTAGCGCCCGCGCCGCCCAGGCGAGCAAAACGCTGAGTATCAGCAGAGGGGAGCTGAAGACCAGGTTCTGGAAGAGAACCACCGCAAGCCCCCTGGCGCCATAGTCGTAGTGCCGGACGGTACTCACCAGATTCCGCCCCACGAATGCGGTGACGCCGAGAAGAATCGCCGCGGCTCCCGCCAGGCAGAGGACGATCACAGCTTTCCTTAGGAATGACTCGGGGGGAGCCGCGCCCATGCCCAGCTGCTGGAGAAGGTCCCAGTGAGCTGGGATAGCCGGGGGATCGAGCATACAGGCTGCCACGAACAGCGACAGCGTGAGCGGCACCAGACCGTAGAGAAGGAAGTGCAGGCTCAAGCTGAACCCGGCGAAGTCATCCCTGACCACGGCCCTCTGGTAGCTCTGTCCCACGTTCACGGCAAAGACGATGCACACGGTGAGGCTGACTGCGCCGGCCGCCAACAGGATACGGCTCAACACGACACGCACGTTCGCCTCGTGGTCCGCGGATGGTCCTTCACTCGAAGACACCGATTTCCACATAGTATCTTATCCTATCGCTTTGTGCGAAGAAGGCCACCATACTTCGCGAGGTTCTGAGATTCATGACTGCCCCGCTGCAGCACTGGTAGTGGCTGATATGCGTATATCCCAACGGAATTTCGCGCCCATCATACGAGATCCATACTTGCCCTCTTCTCCTGAAGAAGTAGAATGGCTTACCATCCATCAGCTGGAAGCCAAAGCTCTCCTCATACCCATGTTGCTCGTTCAGCGACTGGCCGTCCCGGATGATCTGACCGGTGGGATCACAGGTGATGGCCCCACCCTGGCGGCGCGCTTTGACGCGAGCGGCCTCTAGCACCCAGTGACCATCGTAGGTCCACAATCCCCAAAGGGGAGGAATGGCACACGGGTCGCCGAGCTGGACGGTATGAATGACCTCCCCGTTCTCAAAGACCTCTGCTCGGACCTCTTGCGCCCCAGTGGTGTCCGTCACGAATGTGGTTGCCGTCAGGTTGTGGCCGTCGAGGGACGCTTCGCACTCAGTATGGCATGGGGAGCGTGCGCTCGTGGCTCGCTTCGCCCGATGCTTGCTCAGAATCTCCTCCTGAGTCCCCTCCACCGGCACGAAAGTCAGCGGTTCGAGGTCCGGCCCGTCCTCGAGAGTGTGCTCTTCGATGCTCAGCTCTGGCGGAAGTGCCGAGGCTGTTTGGGGTGATATCGAGTTTGAAATAGCGCAACCACCTAAAGAGAGGGAAACAAGTGCGATTATTATGCCTCTTGCTGAGTGTGTGATGAAACGATTGATAGTACCTCCAATCTCGTGGTGTGGCAGACTGAATAGCTGATCGGCAGTGAGAGTCCTTATCAAGCCTCCAGCTAGGGGCCCGATGAGGACATACTCGGCTGCCAGTTGGGATGTGAGCCTTCAGCGATTTGCCTGGGCTTCCCCTCGCCCCGCCAAAGGTAGATCGCCGATTCCCATTTCTCTGCGTCTGTCTGCCGGAGCCAGGTAAACGCCACCGTCTCCCCGTCCGGCCCCGCCTCCCAGCCCGGTATCAATAACGGATCGCCATTCCGTTCCCGATAGAGCGCCGTGGCCTTGAACGCCTCCTCGAAGCCGCCGGCCGCCCACCAGGGCAGATCACTAGCTTCAGCTTCCTGGAGCATACCATCGTCGGTCAAAGCCAGGCAGCGATAGGTCACGCGCTCTGGCTGGGGTTGGCCTTCGTAGGTGGTCTTCTCGAAGTGGCTGACCCGCACCTCCAGCCGCCCGTCGGGGAGCCATCGGACCGGGTGGTAATGGCGCTGCTGCGTGCCCTCCAGCACCACCACCGGCGCCTCGTCCCCGGCTGAGTCTTCATTCATTCGCCACACGGTCACGCTGGTGAGGTGCCTGACCTTGGTCTCGCCCTTCATACAGACCTGCGTATCCTGGAGGCAGGTCCATTCGAGCCCCGCCTTCTCCGTCTCCTCCCGGGCGAAGACCAGCCCCGGCGTATGCGGGAGCCAGAGGTAGTGGCAGCGGAACGAGGGTGGGTGGATTGTGGTGAGCACCTGGCGATCGCGCACGTCCCAAATGCGGACCGTGCGGTTGAAGCCAGCCTTTGCCACCCCCAGCAGCGGGAGAGGGAAGGGCTGAGGGCTCAGGATCGCCACCTCGCTGGGCCGGGTGTTGGAATAGGTGCTGACCGTGATCGCCTCACCGGTTGAAATGTCGAGGACGCGCAGGGCGTCCGGCGCCACCGGCCGGCTGCCTTTCTCCAGGGTGTGAAGGTAGGCCAGATGGCGGCTGTCCTGGGACCAGATAACTTGCTTCCAGTGGCGGATCGCGAGAGGAGGGGTGAGGGTCACGAAGCGAGCGTCCTCCAGGGAGAGCAGGGTCAATTGGCCGCCCCGGACGAAGGCCAGCCAGCGTCCATCGGGCGACCAGGCGAAGGACTCGACGGTGCCCTCTTCGATCAAGGGGACGCGCCGCGAGTCATCGGGCGCGATCAGGGCCAGGCGCTCCTCCGGCGTCTCGAAGGCGATCCAACCCCCGGGCGGCGGCGTCAGGTCGGGCAGGTCGGGGAAGGATGGGGTAGGCGTGGGCGCTGCGGTCGCCATGATCCGCTTCTCTTCATCCGGCTCCTGGCGGAGTGGCGTGGGCTCGATCACCGCAGCGGTCGCGGTGGGCTGCGACAGGGGCGGCGAGGGTGTGGGGCGAGCAGCCGGTGAGGTCGTTAGAGAAGGCTCGACGAGCGTACAA
>CAZANJ010000176.1:0-6395 GCA_964486415.1 uncultured Anaerolineales bacterium | reverse complement strand
GACCCGATGGAGCCTCCAGCGCCGGTGACCAACACCACTGCGCCAGCGAGATAGCTTGCCCAGGCGGAATAGCATCAGCGCTGCATACAAGCGCACGTCGCGGGCCAGTTCCTCTGATGTGCGATTGAGTATCTGTCGGGTCTTGCCGGGAAGTTGGATAGTCAGTGTTTCTTCCATAACATCACCTGCTTTTCTGGTTACAGGACTGCAATCTGAGAGAATTATAACATACTTGCAACCTGCGAGCAAAAAAGCTCACCAGGCGGTGACAAAGTTGAAGGCGGCCGAGACATCCCGCAAATAACTCGTCTGTCCATCACAGAGTGGGGAACCATCCCAACACACCCAATTGAGTTATGATCTCAGGCGTTGTTTCCCGTGCCTGATGGTGTGGCTCGCGGATGGTCTATCGGCCCCGCATTTCCTCAAGCAACGCTGCCGCTTCTTGCAAATCCGCCGTATCCAACCCCTCAGTGAACCAATCGTAGAGTTCGGCCAACTGCGCGCGGGCTGCCGCCAACCGGGTCGCTTGGTCGGTGGCTTGATACAGTCGACAGAGGCTCATCGTGGCCCGCAGTTCCCATAACCTGGTGGACTGCTCCCGTGCTATATCGATAGCGCGCCTGAAGCTGGCCTCCGCCTCCTCGACGGCTTGCCTCTTGAGCTGTAATATCCCCTGTACCCGGTAGATTTCCGCCAGGTAAGCGCACGCGCCAGTTTGCTCAAAATGGATCAACGCCCGATCTATGGAGGCCTCACCCTGTTGGACTTTTCCGCGCCGGGCATAGGTTTCGGCCAGCAGTTTGCAGAGGTGTGGAAAGGCCCCCTGGGTACCGGTGGCCTCGAGTTGCTTCAACCCGGCATGCATCTCGGAGATACCGGCAGTGGTCTGTCCCTGATAGGCCCTCGCCCAACCACGATAAAACACGGCCCAGGCGTGATAGGCGGGCAACTCATTCCGCGTCGCCAGCGTCAACAGTTGCTCGGCGTAGCGCAATGTTTCCTGAGGTTGATTCAGCACAGCGTAGAAAGCCCCGCCGGCCGTCGTCAAGGCAATGGCCTTTGCCCCGATGTAACCTAATTCTTGCGAGCGGGTCAACGTTTCGTGGCTGATGGTGGTAGCTTGCGCGGGATAGCCCAGCCCCAACAAAGCGTGCGCCAGCCAGACGCGCAGGCGGATCTCTTCTTCAGCGATCTCCCAGGCGTACCCAGCCTCTTCGGCCGCCAGTTGCAGCTCCGCGCATCCCTGTAGCCCGGCTTCGAGATGTTTGCGCGCTGGTTCATACTGGCCCAGGAATAGAAACACGGTGCCCATCATCCGATGTCCCATCGCTTTATAGAAGCGATGCGAGGTCTGATCGGCCAACTGCGACAATTGCTCCGCGTACTCCATCGCTGCGTGATGCTCCGCCCGCGCGACATAGACGCTGGTGAGAGCCTGCAACACGGGCAGCAAGCGCTTCGTTTCGCCCAGTTGCCGCCCTAGCTGATAGGCCCGTTGCAGCGTCTCGGCCCGTTCCGGCGCGCCCCAGCCGCGCGTTGCCGTCAGAGGCACCTCCTGGCTCAGGAGCAGCTCCAACTCGCGGCGGTCGCGCTCTTTGGTTTGGGGTAACTTTTCTAGCAGCGTCAGCCCGCGTTGGTAAAGCGCCGCCGATTCCGCCGGGGCCGAAAGCTGGTAAGCTCGCCGTCCAGCTTTTCGTAGATAACCCACCGCCCGCTCAGTCAGCCCGGCCGCCTCGAAGTGATACGCCAACCGCGCGGCGATTGCCTCGACATCCGCGTGGAGCGCTTCCAGCGCGTGCCCGACCGCCTCGTGGAGTCGCGCCTGCTGCACGGGATCCAACTGCACGTAGAGATATTGCCGGAACAGCACGTGGCGAAAGCGATAGCGCGCCAATGCGCGGGTATCGGCATAGTGAACGCCCACTGGAACGACCAGGTAATGATGCCGGCTGAGTGCCCCACTCAACCGCCGCTGCACTTCCCCCATATCCATATCCAGCACGCGCGCCACGACCTCCGCCGTGAATTCCTCGCCCTCGACGCTGGCGACGGTCAAGATCGCCTGCCACTCGGGCAGCAGTTGGCCGACGCGCGCGGCAATAACGCCCTCCACCCGCGCCGGGAGGGTGTCCCACGCAATGTCCGCCCCCGCGACCCAATACCCTTGCGCGTCGCGTACCACATCGCCCCGCACCTGCAGCTCGCGCAGCAGCTCGGTGGTGAACAGCGCGTGACCCGCCGTGTGCTGGTAGAGCGTGTCGCGAAAGGCGACGTCGAGATGGTTGGGCTCAGCGTCTATGAGGTCGTCGATAAACGCGCGCCCGCTGGCGCGATCCAGGTCGAGTTGAATATCGCCCCACCGCCGTTGTAACTCTTGGAGGAGTGCGGCCAACGGATGCTGCTGGTCGTCAGCTTGTGCTTGCAAATACACGCCAGGTGCATAGCCTTGGTAGAGCACGTGGGGGCGCAAGGCCCCCACGATCAAGATCTGATGATCGGCGAGGCGCTGCCCCAGGTGGAACAGCAAGTTGATCGAGTCTTGGTCGGCCCATTGCAGATCGTCGAGCAACAACACGAGGGGATGGGCCGCCGCCAGGGCGTGCAACGCGCGCGTGACTTGCGCGAACAAGTGGGATTGTTGCAGGTCGGCCTGACCCGATTCGAGGTCGTGGTTCTCCAGCAAGCGAACCAGGTCGGGCGCATACCGGTCCAGTAAGGGCGCGACCACCGAGTGCACGGCCGCGAGGCGCTGGATCTGCGCGATGTCCAGCGCGCCGCCACTGGGCGGCGGAGACAATTGCCCCAAAATCTCGATAAAGGGCCAATACGGGTCGCCCGCCCCGGTGTAGGCATTGCCGCTACCGTTGACGACCAGCACGTCCGGGTGTGCGGCCAGGGCTTGGCGGGCAAACGCGCGCAGCAGCGCGGTCTTGCCGCTGCCCGCATCGCCGGTGATGAAGCGCACCTGGCCCTGCCCGGCCAACGTCAAGGTCAGCGCCTGCGCCAGACTCGCCAATTCGCGCTTGCGGCCCACAAAGGTGATCGGCGGTGGCCCCAACGGCCCAGTTCCCGGCTTTTCCCGCCGCTGGACCGGAAAAGACAACGTTGCCTCCTCCCCCGCCGCGCGAATCCGTTCGTAGAGTGCCGTAGTTTCCGGCGCGGGCGCGACACCCAATTCCTTCGCTAATAACGCCCGACACGTGGCATAATGGGCCAACGCCTCTGCGCGGCGGTTATCCTGCGCCAGGGCCAGCATCAAGTTCCGATGGGCCAGCTCGTGCAGGGACTCCAGTTCAATCTGCCGCCGGGCATAGTCGGCCGCCAGTCCGAACTCCCCGCGCAGTTCATGATACTGCCCCAGGTAGTTCAGCGTGTTCAAGGCCAGCAAGTGAAACTGCGTCTGCTTGATGACCAGCCACTCCTCGAAGGCCTGGCTGTCGATCCGCAAGGGCGTGCTCAGAAATTTGCCCCGATACAGGGCCATCGACTGGGTCAGCGCGTGCGCATCGGCGGGGCCGAGTTGTTCTGGTGAGGTCCGTTCACACAAATCGGCCCCGGCCTGGAAAGCGTCCACGTCCAGGCTGTAGTCGCTGGCGGGGTTAAAGCGCAGCGTCTTCCAGGTCGTCAGCAAGAAAGGTGGCGTGGCCTCCTGGTCGTTCAGGGCCTTACGCAGCCGGAAGAGGGCCTGGCTCAGACTGTGTCGCGCCGCTTTTTCCGGGACGTCGGGCCACAACAACCCGGCCAGCTCGGTGCGGCGGTGGACGCGGTCCGCCCCCACGGCCAGATAGGCCAGCAGTGCCCGTACCTTGTCCGTCTGAAAGCGGGTCACCGGCTGACCGTCCAGCGTGACTTTGAGTTGACCTAACAACGAAATGTCTAGCCGGGCTATCACCACAATCCTCGCTCAGGTTTGAATAGGCGGAGATTTACAGAATCCCCTCGAAAAGCCCCTGTTTGTGATAAGTTTGTGATAGGTGACTGATATAATAAAAATATGTTAAAACAGTCAGATAGGCTATACCGACTCTATGTGTTGCGTGTATGGCGCAATGGACAGGATGACCCGTGGCGTGCATCACTGGACTGTGCCCGCACCGGGGAACGGTTGCCCTTCGCGACGTTGCTTGAGCTGTATGCGTTCCTGGAGTCCGAGACCGGGGACGCGCAGCCCTCGACTCTACGTGCTGAGGATACTGGAGACGGGGAGAAAAGTCAAACGGAAGGGGAATGAGGGATAGAGGATGGAGAATAGGGAATGGAGAATGGAGAATGGAATTCGGTCATTGGCTGAATCTCAGCCATCAACTTGATTGATCTGGAGTTTAGTTTCGATAATGGTCGGTTACAAAAATAAGGAGGCTCAAAATGCGCAAGTACGTTATCGGTATAGTAATCGGAATCCTGCTCTCCTCGGTGGCGGTGGTGCTGGCGGGGAACCTGAATCCCACCGGTGGGCCTACCGAAGCCAGTGACCAGATGTACACCCTGGAGCAGATCTATGACCGCCTGGACAGCGGGGCGGACAGCCCAAAGATGACTACATTCGCGGAACCAGGCAGCGGGCCGGGGAGCAGTATGCACACGCTGGACGAGATAATGGCCAAGGCGCCGCTTGCGCACACGGACGGCGCCACCGCGACACACGTGCTGACGGGCAAGCCGTTCTGGGGGCTGCACAGCAGCGCGTGGGCGACGCAGACCGGCACGATGGCGGACAACGGCGCAGTGACGCTGACGCCGACGACGACGCAGCAGACGATTGCCGAGGGCTACCACGACGGTTCGGGCTACGTGGCAGGGGATGTGGACCTGGTGACCGGGAATATCAGGAGCGGCGTGACCATCTTTGGCGTGAGCGGCGACCCGAACGTGGTGGACACCAGTTCCGGCGATGCGGCGGCGGGCGATATCCTGAGCGGGAAGAAAGCCTGGGTGGGCGGGAGTGAGGTGACCGGCACCTTGCCCAACACCAGAGTTCCAAAGACTGGGCAGACCGGTTGCTGGGACGTAGATGGCAATCCAATCTCCTGCAGCGGCACGGCACAAGATGGGGAATATCAAATGGGTGTCTTACCAGAGTGGGCACCGACTGCTGACAGGGCGTATACGGCTTATGGAGCTACAGGAACCCGGTTTACGGACAATGGTGATGGTACGGTCACCGATATCTGGACTGGGCTGATCTGGCTGAAGGATCCGGCCTGTTTCGGGGGCACCTATGAGAGACCTATGCTCTGGGCCGATGCATTCACCTGGGCCAAATGGTTACATGACGGGTGTGAGATCTGCGGGGGCACGAATTACGACTGCAATTTGAGCGATGGGTCCAATCCCGGGGACTGGCGGCTGCCCAACATCAATGAGTTGCACAGTCTGTTTGGTCCAGATGTGAATTGGGATTATCTGCCAGAGCCTTTTGACAACGTCAAAGCGTCATCTATTTACTGGTCGAGTACCACGGACCCGGACGATCATTCCCACGCATTGGTGGAGGGGCTACAGAGCTGGCCTAAGACTACGGAGCCGGATTGGCGGTACGCCATAGGCTTCGCGTGGCCCGTTCGTGGCGGCGGACAATATGAGGGTCCGCCTCCCGAGGCGCCTCCCTGGGGCGCTTCCTTCGGAGGGTACAACCGGACGTCGTTTACGAATTATAGTGGGACCCAGTTTACGGACAATGGCGACGGGACGGTGACGGATGACCTGACGGGGTTCGTCTGGCTGAAAAACGCTGATTGTTTTAGCGATGATTATGGCTTTAGTACCTGGCCCGAAGCTGTTACCGAGACCAACACCCTGGAAGACGGGCAATGTGGACTCACGGACGGGTCCAGCGCTGGCGACTGGCGCTTGCCGACTATCGACGAGTTGCGGAGCCTTTTTGATCCAGATCTGTCCCCACCTTACTTGCCGGACGGTCATCCGTTCACCAACGTGTTCTATTACGGGCAAGTTGCTTACTGGAGCAGTACCCCATCCACGGACCACCCGGACCACCCATCCTACGCCTGGTCCGTGGACTTGGCCAACAGCGTCGCGTACTACGACATAACAACAACTCCTATATACAACGGGTACTGGTGGGAGGCGCACGTGTGGCCCGTTCGCGACGGGCCACAGAATCCTTGATGCTTTGATGGAGGGCACAATAATCGAATGTTGAATGTTGAATGTTGAATGGCGAATGGTGAATGGGTGAATAGTGTTTTACGATCAAGGGAGGCTCAAAATGCGCAAGTACGTTATCGGTATGGTCATCGGAATCCTGCTCTCCTCGGTGGCCGTGGTGCTGGCGGGGAACCTGAATCCCACCGGTGGGCCTACCGAAGCCAGCGGACAGATGTACACCCTGGAGCAGATCTATGACCGCCTGGACAGCGGGGCGGACAGCC
>CAZANJ010000175.1:0-6430 GCA_964486415.1 uncultured Anaerolineales bacterium | reverse complement strand
CCAATGCCACAGAAAGCCTCTGGTGGCCTCTGGAGGGCCTTGGAACCGCTTCGAACCCCCCTGATCGGTGACAATTGTGTTTTTGAGGCATATATGCTACAATCACAAAAATGACTGGCGAATTAAATGGATTTGCAATTTGCAATCCATAGGAGGTCAAGATGAACCTGCTAACAAATCCTAGCTTTGAGGAGGGGCATCATCACCAGGATAACATCACCGAACTGGTGGTCCCTGATGGGTGGTGCCTTCACTATCTCGATAATGAAGATTTCCCCGGCATCGGCAACCCGCCCGCCTACCGGCCCGAATCGGTCGTCTGGAATCGGGGGGATGCGCCGGCCCACGAGGTAGATCTGTATTTCCTGGATGGCGTTTACTGCCTGAAGGTCTTCAAGCCCTGGGCGCCGGTCTACTTCGCGCTTGTGCAGCACGTGGAGGAGCTCACGCCGGGCAAGCGCTATCGCTTCACGGCGCAGGTATTCCCCGACATCGTCAGGGAATACCGTGACGGGAAAAAAATTCGCCCCCAGGACATCTGGGCCGCCGAGGCCCGCGCTGGTTGGAGCGCATCCGATACCTCCTGGCCGAGGGGACAGGACCCCGACGGCGGGCAGGGGATTCATTGGTCAGACTGGTTCAACAAATCTCGTGGGAACTTGGAGTTCGGTCAGTACGGTGACGTGTGGGTGGAATTTACCGCCCCGGCCTCCGGTGAGGCTCGCGTCTGGCTCGAATGCAAGGCCAAGTGGGGCTTCCAGAACAACTGGTTCATGGACGCCTTCTCGCTGGAAGCGGTCGACGGCTCGGATGGTGAAGATGAGAATGGTGATGAGAACGGGGCTGATGGAGAGGAGAAGTCGCGTGGAGCGCCACGCGTGCCTTATAGCCGTACCTACATCCTGCTGCCCCAAACATTGCCGCTTGGTATGACCCTCGCTGCTGTGCGCGCCGCATATGACACGAAAAGCACTATCGGCTTCTCGGTCGATGACGCCGGAATCGGCGATTTGGATAAGCGCCGTGTCGTCGCTGTCAACCCCAGTGATATCGGTACAGGTCTGACACAGGCCTGGTATGATGAGTACTATCCCGGTGTCGAATTCAACACAGTTGAGGCCGATGATCCCGCTGAATTAGAGGCGGAGCTGAAGGAGAAACTGTAGAGCGGACTATCCCGTGATAGCGATTTTAGGAGGATGACAGGTGAAATCGAGGAGCAAGCTTGTAAAACGGCCCTTTTTCAGGGGCGTGTTGATACTGATGGTTATGCTGACCGTATGCCTATCTCTATCGCCTCACCCTGTAAAGGTGCAGGGGCAAGAAAACATTTTGAAGAATCCGAGCTTTGAGGGCGGTTGGTACGATGTCAACATCGGGCAGGTGCCCAATAACTGGCGTTGGCATTGGCTGGATAATGTCCCATTCCCAGGAGGGGACAGTTTGGCCCTAGCGCCGGAGAGCCGCGTCTTGCCGAAGAATCAAGTGCCAGAAAACGAGCGCGATAAGTTCTTCCGCGATGGCACCTACACGGTCAAGATATTCAAAGAACATTCGCCCATCTACGCAGCTCTTTCCCAGGACGTCAAGGGCCTGGAGGTTGGTCGAAAGTACAAGTTCTCTGTACCCGTTTGTCCGGATACCTTTGATTGGGAAAATAAAAAGGTAGCCCCCAAGGATCCTTATGCGGTACGCATTCGCCTGGGCGCTGGTCCCAAGGGTGTTACCTGGCTCGACGAGGACGCTATCCAGTATAGCGGGTGGTGGGATTCCTCGACGGTATCCAACTTCAATTTCAATTATCACACCTACTCCTTCGAGTTCGTGGCCACACAGGAGGAGATGACGGTCTACGCCGAGGTGGCCGTCAAGTGGGGGTATGACAACAGCGGTTTCTTCATGGATGGCCTGGGACTGTATCCAATGGAGCAGGTAAACACACCGGAACCCACTTCGCCCCCGCCGCCTCCCACACCGACCGCTGGGCCTTCTCCCACGCCCGCAGCTACCTCTACGCCTCGGCCTGATGGCGCGACGGTTCACGTCGTCGAATCAGGGGATACGCTTTACGGTATCGCGTTGACCTACAACGTGTCTGCGGATCAGATTCGTGAGCTAAACGCCGGTACTATCGGCCCCAACGATTTGCTCCAGGTGGGCCAGGAGTTGGTGATCTCATTGCCCAGCCAGACTGCTACTTCCACTCCCTTACCGCAGCCTCCCACAGCTACTCCGCAGGCTCAACCCACCGGAGAGGGCGGGGGAGAAGGCGAAGGGGCGGGCGAAGGCGAGACAACGCCTCCCACCGCAGCTCCGTCTCCCACTCCGTCGCAGGGTGCATCGATCTGTGTGTTGGCCTACCACGACCGCAACGGCGACACGTTCCACAACCCAGAGACGGAGGAACTTCTGCCCAATGCGGAATTCACCGTCGCCGATGCTTCGGGAGTGGTGGCCGAATATACGACCGACGGGATCAGCGAGCCCTATTGTTTCACCAGCCTGACCCCAGGGGCTTACCGTGTGATCCAGAAAGCGCCGCCTGGTTACGCGCCCAGCGGCATGGCGGAGCAGAACGTGGCGCTGGCAGAAGGCACCAGCTTCAACTTCCAATTCGGCGACGTGCCGAGTGAAGGCGAGGGCGCGAGCGGAGAGGGAGAGAGCGCCAATGAACCCGCGGAGCCCAGCGAAGACAATCCAGCCACGGGCGATGACGAAGATGGGAACGGAGCCACTTTCCAACGCATCCTCGCCATCGTGGCCCGGATCGCCGGAGTGATGGTCCTGGTTCTCGCCGCGGGCACAGCAGTGCTCTTCGTGCTCACCCGCCGCAACCGTTACTAGCCGGAGCGAAATAAAAGACATCACGGCGATAGACGGCATCGCGATGAAATCCATAAGCGCCGCTTGGAGGAAAACCATAGCGATTCCGTCTATCGCCCCTCTAGCGGCGCTTTCGCTTCTGATCATCATCGCGGCATTGCCGCTGGGGGGAGCGGGTCTGCTCAATACCCGTGGTGGCGGCGACAGCCCCTTCCTATTGCTACGCACCCATCAAATGGCCGTCAGCCTGCGGGCCGGTCACTTCCCGGTCCGCTGGATGCCCGACGCGGCCTATGGCTTAGGCTATCCATTCTTCAGCTACTACGCCGCGCTGCCGTACTACCTCGCAGCCGCGCTCACCCTGATCGGGGTGGACATCCTCAGCGCCATCAAACTCACCCAGGTGCTTTTTTTCATCGCCGCTGCCTGGGGGATGTACGGCTGGGCGAATCGAGTGCTGCGCAATCGGGCCGGCGCATGGCTGAGCGCTGTCGCCTACACCTTCGCCCCCTTCCATCTGGCCAACGTCTACGTGCGCGGCGATTCCCTATCCGAGTTCGCCGCCTTCGCCTTCTACCCGGCCATTCTTTGGGGCCTGGATCGCCTGGCAGAGCGCCCGACCTTCCGCCGCACGCTCCCACCGGCCTTGGCCTACGCTGGCCTGATACTGACCCACAACATCTCCGCTCTCATCTTCTCACCCTTTGTCCTTCTCTATATACTGCTTCACGTTTTACATTTTACTTTCTCCAAGACTACCTTGTCCCGTTGCTTATTGCTCTTCACACCCATCCTCATCGGCCTGTTGCTTTCCGCCTGGTTCTGGCTGCCCGCCCTGGCCGAGATGAAATACGTCCAATTGAACACTCAGACCACGGGCTACTTTTTCTATGGCAACCACTTTCGCGGCCCCAATCAAGTGCCCCTCGTGCAGCCGGGCCTGATCTTCCGCTACACCGGTTGCCCAGCCTCTTTCGCCATGAGCTTGCCCCAAGTAATCCTGGCCCTGATCGGAATCATTGTCGTCATTCGTCATTCGTCATTCGTCATCCGTCATTCTCCATTCTCCATTCTCAATTCTCAATTCTCAACCCTCAGCCTTATTCTCAGCACCTGGCTCATCACGCCTCTCTCACGCCCGCTCTGGGCCCACCTGCCGCTGCTGCCGATGGTGCAATTTCCCTGGCGCTTCCTCTCGGTGCAAGCGCTATTTGCTGCCTTGCTCATCGGCGCCATCCCAGGAATAGAGAAACCTGGTTTTTCCAAAAAACCAGGTTTCTTTGTTTTCGCCGCGCTCCTGGCCGCCACCCTGTGCGTGACGGGGATGATCGGCCTACGGCCAGAGTATCTCCCCATCGCCGCCGAGGATGTCACCGTCGAGCGACTGCAACTATATGAACTATTCACCGACAACATCGGCTCCACCATCCGCAACGAGTATCTGCCGCGCTGGGTGGAGCCGCGTCCTCACACCGGCCCGCCCCTGTTCGATCCCGAGGCTCCGCCGCGCCCCATTCCCGTCGACGAAGGCGGCGAGATAGTGAGCGCAGAGCGGATCGTGCGCCAACCGACGCGCCGCGTCTGGAAAATCGAGGCTGACCGTGCTGGCACTTGGACCGCCTTCCCACTCCACTACTGGCCCGGCTGGCGTGCGACGGTGGATGGAGCGCCGGTCGAGGTGAAACCAGCGCCCGATTCGGGTTACATCACGCTCCACTTGCCACCCGGCGAGCACACCGTGAAAATCAAGTTGGGCCGCACACCCCTGCGCCTGGCCGCCGAACTGACCTCGTTGATCACGGTCATCCTGCTCTCCCTCAGAACTGTCCTAAGTTTCAAGTTTAAAGTTTCAAGTTTCACGTTTTACGCTTCACGTTTTACGTTTCACGTTTTACGCCTTACGCTCTACGCTCTCCCCGCCATCCTCATCCTTCTCAGCCCGCGCCTTCCCGCCGCCGATGCCACGGACTTGACGATGGATTTCGAGGCAAGGCCCTATCTGCACCACAATCCCGATGGTGTGCGGTTCGGCCTGTGGCGGATGATGGGCTATCGCTACAGCGCCGACCATATCGCGCCGGGGGAAACGCTATCCGTGACGCTCGAAGGGGAAAGACTAAGCGACGGAACCAGACTGACCTTGCGCCTGATCTCGCCGGCCTCGGTGCGCCACGATGAACTCCCCCCGCTGGCCCAGGCCTCAGCACCGACGCCGGACGCAACGCTAAAACTGACCGTGCCCCCCAACGCCGCCCCCGGACTGTACCTGCTCCAGTTGACGGGCGGGGAGGAAACGCCGACGGCTGAAGCCTCAGCCCGCTATCTCCGACCGGTCTGGGTGCGCAGTTCTCCCTCTTACTCTGGCCCGGCGCTTGAGACATTCGCCGACGGCGCGCTGCGCCTGCACAACGTCCAGGCCACACAATCCACGCCCGACCGACTCGATGTACATCTCGATTGGTCCGCCGCGAGGCCAGTCGCCGCTAACTACAAAATCTCCCTCCGGCTCAGCGATTCTAGCGGCCACGAGTGGGCACGTCTGGACACTCAGCCCGGCTACGGCTTTCTGCCCACCAGCCTGTGGCCCATAGATCGTCTCTTTCGCGACCGCTATGCGCTGCCGCTGCCAGCCGGGATTTCCCCTGGGGAGAACTACCATCTAGCCGTGATTCTCTATCGCGCTGCGAGCAGCGAGAGCGTGGGGGAACATCGGGCGGCGGTGTCATTGGAGCGCTTCACCCTGCGCCCGGACGCGCCGGTCATCGCCCGCTTCGGGGATGACCTGGCGCTGAGCCGCCTGGATGCACCGGTGCAAGTGCGGCAGGGGGACAGACTGGGCTTGACCGCTTACTGGCTCGCCCTCGGTCAGCTTGACAGGCAACCCGCCGAGGATTACGTCGCCGAGTGGCGCCTGACTTTGGGGCAATCGGGCGCTCCTATCTCGGCCACGTCGCCGCTGGCCCCCGGAGTGCCGCCGGGCAACTGGCCCGCCGGAGCGTGGATCGCGGACCGATCCGCGATCTCCATCCCGTCCACCGCGCCGACGGGCGACTACACTCTCTCGCTGAGACTACACGCTGCGGAAATCGGAGCGCCGCTCGGCGTCTACACCCACACGCAAACGGTTCGGGTGGAGGGGCGCGAACGGGTCTGGGATCTGCCGCCGATGGAGCAGGAGATGGACGCTTGCTTCGGGGGGATTATCGAGCTGGCTGGCTACGACCTGGCGCGGGAGAGCGATGCGGGGCACGCCCTCGACTTGACGCTCCATTGGCGGGCGCTGGCGGAGTCGGATCGACATTACATGTTCTTCGTCCACCTGGCCGATCCCGAAACTGGTCAGCCCGTGGCGCAGGTTGACGCGATGCCGCGTGGCTTCACCTATCCCACCGGCCTGTGGGCGCCGGGCGAAATCGTCTCGGATAAGGTGACGCTTTCGTTGAAGGGCGTGCGGGCCGGGCGGTACGACCTGGCCGTCGGGTGGTATGATCCAGAAACGAAGCAGCGTCTCCCCGCCTTCGGCAAGGACGGAGAGAGGCTGCCCGATGATCGGTTACTTCTGTCCGAGGATATCGTGGTGCCTTAAGGAGGGGGCACAGGGAATCGT
>CAZANJ010000174.1:4858-6478 GCA_964486415.1 uncultured Anaerolineales bacterium | reverse complement strand
GTCCAGCAGAATATCGGCAAAGTCGAGGGAGGGGTAGTGATTGGAATCAAACTCTAGCACGACGCTTCTAGAGGTCGCACCGTCCTGCGGCGATGGACGGCAAATCCAGCAAGAGCTTTTTGGCCTGCAAAGTGGAGACAAGTCAAGTAAAGGAGGACGGTAATCATGAAGGGCAGAAGACATCTATGGATCATCGCATTTCTAGCGCTGGTAGGTGTGATGCTGGTCGCTTGCGGGGGAGGCGGGGAGCCGCCCACTCCGACGCAGGTGCCATCGACACCGACACCGGCAGCCACGCCGACGCTTGCTCCCACATCCACGCCCTCGGCCGGCGATCACGTGGAGATGGGAATGGAATACTACGAGCAAGGCGAGCTGGAGAAAGCCATCGCTGAGTTCGAGATAGCGATTGAGCTCGACCCCGAGGATGCCGAGGCCCATCGCAACCTGGGCACCGCCTACGGGGAACAAAACAAGTGGGAGGAAGCTACCGTTGCTTACGAGAAGGCCATCGAGCTGGCTCCTGATTTCGGCGAGGCTTATGGTGACCTGGCAGCCGCCTACTTCAACTTGGGGAAACCGGCTGAGGCAGTCACCGCCGGTGAGAAGGGGATTGAACTGAACCCTGAGTATGCAATGTCGTACAATAACCTTGCCGTCGTCTACGGCTCACAGGGCAACCTCGACCAGGCCATCAATCTGCTCACGCAGGCCATAGAGGTCGATCCCGACTGCGCCGATGCGCATTACAATCTGGGCTACGCCTACGAGGGCCTGGGCCAGCCCCAGGATGCCGTCGCCGAGTATCAAGAGGCGATCAGGGCCGACCCTGATTACGCCGACGCATATGAGAACATGGGCAGCGTCTACGCTCAACAGGGCCAGCTCGACGAGGCCATCAGTTGGTGGCAGAAGACCCTCGAAATTGAACCGGAGCGTGCCAGCACCTACCAGAACCTGGGAATGGCCTACGCTCAGCAGGGCAAGAATGATGAGGCCATCGCTGCCTTTGCAACCTACCTGGAGCTCACGCCCCCAGAGGACCCCGGTCGGGCGCAGGTAGAAGGCTGGATCGCTGAACTTCGCGGATCGGAGGCGGGGGGAGCGGCCGAACATCGCAATGCCAAAGGTGGCTACAGCATGCTCTACCCCGAGGGCTGGTACGTCACCGGGCGTGAGACCGAGACCTCCCTGGCTCCGAGCAAGGAGGACTACGAGGCTCCCACGTTGCAGTCGCCCTTGATCACGTTTATCACCTGGCCCCTGGCCGAAGCGACCAGGAATTTCGCCCTGGAGGAGGACGCTGGCCCGGAGGAGTTCCTGGTGTTGATGGCCGAGCGACTCGAGTCGGAGACGGGCGAGGTGGAAAGCGCGGAGATCGCTGGCTACCCGGCCGCCTTCGCCGCCACCTCCGGCACCTTGGAGGGATCATCTTATGGAGGCGACCTGATCATCATCCTGGCGGGGGATAGGCTCTTCCTCGCGGAAGCCCTGGCTCCCTCCGATCAGTGGGATCAATTCCGGCCCACCTCCGTGGAGATAATCAACAGCCTCTCTTTCTTCGAGCCGTCGGAGTAAGTTTTCATCCTCATTCCCCTCTCCCCATGCGGGGAGAGGGGG
>CAZANJ010000174.1:0-4758 GCA_964486415.1 uncultured Anaerolineales bacterium | reverse complement strand
AATGGGAGGTTTGAGATGGATGAACTGAAACGGCTGCTCAGAAAATACTATGGCTACGTGGCAGATTTAGAAGGCTCTGGGGTGGAAGCATTCGACTTGCTCTCAGTGCGAGATAAGATCCAATACATCCTAGATAATAGCAGACCAGACGACGCATTACCGGCGGCGCTATGTGAGCAGGTGTATCGCTTGGATGACGCGCTGTGGCGACAGCGCGTCAGGTTCCTGGCTGTGATAGGGCATCGCGAACTGCGACACGCGCGACGGCAGCAAAATAGTCCGCGCTCGCATTGGTGGTGGTATCTCGACGAGTTAAAATTGCATCCATCTGAGTCCATCACGCTCGAAGCGCCGCCCGAATCTCATACGAAACACCAACCTGTCGTAAAGACCCCAGCCCTGGCGCCGCTGTGATCCGGAACTCTACCCCTACACCACCTCCATCGGCGCCAAGCTCGCCATCAGCCGCTTCTTGCCGACATCCTCGAAGTTCACCGTCACGATCTGATCGTCCCCCTGGACGCGAACCCCGATGATGACTCCCTCACCGAAGGCGTCGTGCCGCACACTCTGCCCGGACTGGAACCGGGCCTGGGACGGGGAGCTTATGACTTTAGTCCTCTCTCTCCCCCGCAGGCGGTTCGGCCTCGACCGGCCCCAACGCTGCCGCCCGTGCACTCCCGTCGTCAAATCGACCGGAATATCATCCAGGAAGCGGCTGGGCACGGACTCCTCGCTGCTGCCATACCGCATACGCCGGAAGGTGTGAGTCAAGTAAAGCCGATCCTCCGCCCGCGTCAGGCCAACGTAGGTCAAGCGCCGCTCCTCCGCCATCTCCTCCGGCTCGTCGAAGGCACGGCTATGGGGCAGCAGCCCTTCCTCCAGCCCGGTGATGAAGACGACCGGGAACTCCAACCCCTTGGCGCTGTGGAGCGTGAGCAGCGTCGGTGCTTCCACTGTGCCGGATAAGCTGTCCACATCGGAGACCAGCGCCACATCGGTCAGGAACTCGGTCAACGACGAATCCTCCGGTTGCTCCCCGTAGTCGGCTGCTACGTTGCGCAGCTCCAGCACGTTGGCCCAGCGCTCCTCCCCCTCGTCGCTGCCATCGCGGAGGTATCCGGCGTAATCGGTGTCCTCCAGCACACGGGCGATCAACTGGGCCACAGTCAGCTCATCGCTCGCCGCGATCCAACCCTCCAGCATATCCAGGAAATCCAGAGCCGCCTTCTCCGAGCGCGACCAGAGGTCCGGCCCTTCTGCTTGAGGGTCCTTGATCCGCTTGAGGATCTGGTAGACCGAGACATTTCGCGCCCGTGAGGCTTTCTCCAGCGCCTCCACCGTCTTGCTGCCGATGCCGCGCGATGGAACGTTGATCACGCGGGCCATGCTCACCCCATCGTCGGGGTTGTGGATCAGGCGCAGGAAAGCGATCAGGTCCTTGATCTCGCGGCGGGCGTAGAAGCGGGTGGCCCCGACCAGCCTGTAGGGCAGCCCGGCGCGGACGAAGGCGTCCTCCAGGGCGCGTGATTGAGCGTTGGTGCGGTACATCACGGCGAAGTCGCCGGGGGAGCGGCCCTCCTGGGCGACCGACTGGGCGATGGTATCGACCACGAAGCGCGCCTCCTCGTCCTGATCGTAGGCCTCGTGGACCACCACCTCCGGCCCGCGCCCCCGCTCCGTGAAAAGCTCCTTGTCGATGCGATCGCGATTGTGGCGGATGACGGCCTGCGCGGCGTCCAGGATCGTCTGTGTCGAGCGATAGTTCTGCTCCAGCAGGAAAACCGCGATGTCCGGATGCTCATCCCGCAGCCGGCGGATGTTGCGGTAGTCGGCGCCACGCCACGCGTAAATCGACTGATCCTCGTCGGCGACACAGAAGAGGTTGTGACGCTGCCCCGAAAGCTGCCGCAGCAAAACGTACTGGGCCTGGTTGGTATCCTGAAACTCGTCCACCAGAATGTGCCGGTAGCGCTCCTGATATGTTGCCAGCACATCCGGGTTTCGCTTGAACATCTGCGCGGTTACCATCAACAGATCGTCGAAGTCGAGCCCGTTGTTGGCCCTCAGCATCTCCTGGTAGCGCTCATAAACCCGCTTGACGATCTCGCCGTAGTAGGAGCTGCTGGTGTAGGCCTTCGGTGGGGTCAACTCATTCTTGGCGTGAGAGATGGCGCTGTGCACCGAGCGCGGACGGTACCGCTTCTCGTCCAGATTGAGATCCTTGAGGGCCTGTTTGACCAGCCGCTGTTGATCATCGGAATCGAAGATGACGTAATCGCGGGGGATACCGGCGGCCTCGGCCTCGCGGCGCAGGATACGAGCGCAGGTGGCGTGGAAAGTGCCCAGCGTCAGGCTGCGGGCCTGGGCGGGACTGAGCAGCCGTTCCAGCCGCTCTCTCATCTCGCGGGCGGCCTTGTTGGTGAAGGTGACCGCCATCACGCGCCAGGGCGCGACGTCGTGCTCCAGCACCAGCCAGGCGACGCGGGAGGTGAGCACGCGCGTCTTGCCGCTGCCCGGCCCGGCCAGCACCAGCACCGGCCCATCGGGGGCCGCGACCGCTTCTTGTTGCTGCGGATTAAGTTGGCTCAAAAAATTCATACAAACTCCTGAAGTTTATCAGTAACTATTACTCAGCCGGCTCAAGCCGGGTTTGTAACCCGGCGTTTTTCTTCAAAAAAGCAGCCAGCCCACGGGGCTGACCGAGAGCAATTATACCACCCTGGAGCAAGCAAGCCAACCGCTCTTGACAATGCCCTATGCTCAGTTAGAATACGCCAGGAGGTAAAACTTTGGATCAAACACACATTCGTGACTTTTGTATCATCGCCCACATCGACCACGGCAAGTCCACCTTGGCCGACCGTCTGCTGGAGTTGACCAGAACGGTCGCCGACCGCGAGATGATGGATCAGGTGCTCGACTCGATGGACCTGGAGCGCGAGAAAGGCGTCACCATCAAGGCCTCGGCGGTGCGCATGTTCTACCCCGCCAATGACGGCCAGGAGTATGAGTTCAACCTGATCGACACCCCCGGCCACGTCGATTTCTCATACGAGGTCAGCCGTGCGCTGGAGGCCTGCGAGGGCGCGCTGTTGGTCGTGGACGCCGCTCAGGGCGTCGAGGCCCAGACGCTGGCCAATCTCTACCTGGCGCTGGAGGCCGATCTGGAGATCATCCCCATCGTGAACAAGATCGACCTGAAGATGGCGCGATCGGTGGATGTGACGCTGGAGTTGGCCGCTCTGTTGGGCGGTGACCCGGAGGAAGTGCTGCACGTCTCGGCCAAGGAGGGCTGGCAGGTCGAGGAGGTGCTGGAGGCGGTGGTGGAACGCTTGCCTCCGCCAAGCGGCGGTGAGAAAGCGCCGCTGCGGGCCCTCATCTTCGATTCCCACTATGACCCCTACAAGGGCGTGGTGGCCTACGTGCGCGTGGTGGACGGCGCCTTGGAGATGGGACAGAAGTTGCAGTTGATGTCCAGCGGAATCACCACGGAGCCGATGGAAGTGGGGATCTTCGCGCCGGCGATGTCGATCACCGGTCGCCTGAAAACGGGCGGTGTGGGCTACGTCGCCACCGGGCTCAAGAGCGTGCAGGAATGTCGGGTCGGCGACACGCTCACCGATGCGACGCGCCCGGCCACCGAGCCGCTGCCTGGCTATCGGCGGGTCAAGCCGATGGTCTTCGCCGGTATCTACCCCATCGAGCCCGAGGATTACAACGCGCTGCGCAACGCGCTGGAGAAACTACAGCTCAACGACGCGGCCCTGACCTTCGAGCCGGAATCGTCCCAGGCGCTTCAGTACGGCTTCCGCTGCGGCTTCCTGGGCCTGTTTCATATGGAGATCGTGCAGGAGCGTCTGGAGCGGGAATATGACCTGAACCTGATCGCCACCGCTCCCAGCGTTGCCTACGAGGCCCTCACCCACGATGGGGAGCTCGTCGAGGTCTCCAGCCCCTCCGACCTGCCGGAGCTCCATCTGATCGAGGAGATACGCGAGCCCTGGATGCGTATCCAGATCTTCACGCCTTCGGAGTATATCGGCCCGGTGATGGAGTTGATCATGCAGCGGCGCGGCGAATATCTGACCACCGAGTATCCGGACAGTCAGCGCGTGGTGCTGACCTATGAGATACCGCTGGCGGAGATGATCGTGGATCTGCACGACCGGCTCAAGTCGGCCACGCGGGGCTACGCCTCGATGGACTACACCTTCGAGGAGTACCGCGCGAGCGATCTGGTGCGGCTCAACTTGTTGGTCAACAAGGAGCCGGTGGATGCGCTATCGCTCATCGTTCACAGTGACAAGGCCTACGAGCGCGGTTCCGCCCTGGTGCGGCGGCTGAAGGATGTCATCCCTCAGCAGATGTTCCCCGTGCCCATTCAGGCCGCCATCGGCAAGCGCGTCATCGCCCGCGAGACGGTGAGGGCGCGGCGCAAGGATGTTCTGGCTAAATGTTACGGTGGCGATGTGACGCGCAAGAGGAAGCTCTTGGAGAGGCAGAAGGAAGGCCGCAAGCGGCTTAAACAGCTCGGCGAAGTGGCGATTCCGCAAGAGGCCTTCCTTGCAGTGCTGCGCTTAGATGAGGATTGAATCGGTCGGGGCAGGGCAATTGCATTTATCTGTTGCTCATCAGGGATCGCCAGATCCCGGCCTCTGGCAAACACAAAACCCAGGGTTTCAGACGGGTATGGCAACCGCAGGTTGCACGCGATCCCCTTTGAGCAAAATAGACCGACTGGATTAAATGCAATTG
>CAZANJ010000173.1:0-6488 GCA_964486415.1 uncultured Anaerolineales bacterium | reverse complement strand
CGTTCAAAAATCGGGGGTTGCAAACCCCCTCTGAGCAGGGTCTGAGCAGTTACATCAGGCTTATCATAGGTAGGAACAGGGGGATAACAGTGAGCAGTCAAAGGTCAGGAAAACGCCCAGGTCCAATGCAGCAAGTGGAAAAACGGTCGAGCGTCAAACGGGCCGTGCCAAGCGGTTCGTTGAGCGAGGAAAGCCGCGCCAGATTGGATGAGATTCAGGATCAGTTAGGGGAACTGCACGAAGGCTTGTTGTTGACCGATGTGCAGAATGAAATGGAAGATATGCGCACTACACTCTCTCTGCTCCCGAACGAGATTGAGGAATTGCGTAATCGGGGCTATGCCTTCCGCAGCTTCCTGGAGAACAAGGTCGAGGTGTTGGTCGAGCAGTGGGAAGATGCCTTCGAGCGTGTCTCCGACGAGGTGAGCCGGCGGGTGCGGGAGCTGGAGCGCGAGGCCGATGAGGCGGAAAGCGCGCTGCGCATGGCGTTGGGCGGTCGTGATCATCAAATATCCCGGGCCGAAAATGCCGTCGAGACGCTGGAGCATAAGGTTGACGGCGCCCGCTCGGCCATCCGGGCGCTGTATGATACACTCCAGCAAAACGTGAATCAGACCAAACATCAGGTGAAGAAAATTCAATGGCTGCTGGAGCAGATCGACGAGGCCAGCTTCCGGCTCTATCCGGCCGAGGATCCGGTGATTGCCTGCAAGGCCGATTACCTGGAGCGGAGGAAGAAAGAGGGGCCGAAGGGGATTCTCTATCTCACCGATGAGCGCTTGATCTTCGAGCAGAAGGAGAAGATCGCCACCAAGAAGGTGCTCTTCATCGCCACCGAGAAGGAGGAGGTGCAGCAGCTCATCTTCGAGGTGCCCGTCGGGCAGATCGAGCATGTCAAGGCCAGCCAGAAGGGCGTCTTGGGCGGCAAGGAAATGCTGGATCTGCGTTTCGGGTCACAGGCCGATTTGAGCGGTGCCTTGCTGCGCCTGCGCGGCGCCGACAACGAGGAATGGGCCGGATTGATCGGTCGTATCCAATCCGGCGAGATTGACAGAGATCGCGCGCGCCCCAAGGATGAGGAAGTGGTGGAGGCCGCCCGTTCCGCGCCGACGAAGTGCCCCGCCTGTGGCGCCACGCTCGACGTCGAGATTGTGCGCGGCATGCGGGAGATCAACTGTGCTTACTGCGGCACAGTGATCAGGCTGTAGTAATAGGAGTTTTCCACTTGAGAATTCGGAAGTCTCTCGCCGATTATCTCGAAGGGAAGCTTAGTTCGCTACAGCGCCAATATCCACTGTGCAATGGGCTTCTTGAGACTTCCGAATTATAATGGAAGCTTACTGGAAAACTCCTGGTAGTAAAGGCGTGAAACGTAAAACGTGAGACGTAGAGATATGAGACTTGAGAGGGAGGGAAAATGTCAGAGGAACTGATCGGCGAAGTTAGTCATTGGTTCGGCAACATCAATGTCGCTGGGATCAAGTTGAGCGATAAACTAGCTGTTGGGGACCGTGTTCAAATCAAGGGGCACACTAGCGACTTCGAGGAAGAGATCGCCTCGATGCAACTGGATAACGAGGACGTAGAGGTGGCCGGGGCGGGCGACGAGATCGGCGTGCGGCTTCAGTCGCGAGCACGGGTCGGTGACAGCGTCTATAAGGTGACGTAGCCTTTGGTTGAAGTGCTGGAGCGGGGTCGACATACCATCGAGGCCCATCATCTGCTCGATCCAGGCGATGGAGTAGTAGTCGCTGTTTCCGGCGGGGCGGATTCGCTCTGCTTGCTCCACGCCCTGCGGAGCTTGCGCGAGGAGTACAAACTCCGGCTCCACGTGGCTCATTTGAACCACGGAACGCGCGGGGCGGCCTCAGACGCCGATGCCGCTTTTGTGGCGGATGTGGCTGACCGCTGGCACCTGCCGGTCACGGTCGAGGAGCGGGACGTGCCAGCGCTGGCAGAGGAGCATGAGCTGGCCTTCGAGGAGGCCGCGCGGCGCGTGCGTTACGCTTTCCTGGCACGGGTGGCTCGGGAGCAGGAGATGCAAAAGATCGCCGTGGGCCACAATGCCGATGATCAGGCCGAGACGGTGCTGATGCATTTCCTGCGCGGGACGGGATTGGCCGGGCTGCGGGGCATGTTGCCCCTCACGCCCATCACTAATTACCGTCTACTCGAACCTTTCCTCCAATCTCCAATCTCCAGTCTCCTGATCATCAGGCCCTTGCTGGAGGTCCCGCGTGACGCAATCGAGGATTATTGCGCCGCCCACGATCTCGCGCCGCGCTTCGACCGCTCCAACCTGGATACGACTTACTTCCGCAACCGGTTGCGCCACGAGCTGTTGCCTACGCTGGAGAGCTACATCCCCAACGTCCGCGAGCGGCTGTGCAATACCGCCTCCGTCGTCGCCGCCGATTATGATCTGCTGAAGCAGGTGCGGGATTATGCCTGGGGCAGGATCGTTTGCGAAGAGACAGAAAACGTGATCATCTTCGATCAAGCGGCCTGGAGGGAGCTGCCGGTGGCTCTCCAACGCTCCACGCTGCGAAGGGCGGCCTACCGGCTGCGGCGGACGCTGCGGGATGTGACTTTCATCCACGTGGAAAACGCGCGGGAAATCGCGCTGGCGGGCGAGACGGGGGATCAGGCCACGCTGCCGATGGGATTGGCGCTCACAGTGGGCTACGAGACGCTCGCCATGGGCGATGCTGGTGCCGACGGACCGCCGCCCGATGAGCCGCTGCTCTGGCAAGATGAGCCGCTGCCGGTGCAACTCCCCGGCGTGACGCCGCTGCCAGAATCGGAATGGGTGCTGCGGGGGGAGATTTTAGAGCAGTGGGACATGGATCAAATTATCCACAACGCCGATCCCTGGAAGGCTTACCTTGACCTGGAGGCGCTGCGCGAGCCCTTGTTGCTTCGGCCGCGCCGCCCCGGAGAGCGCTTCCAGCCCCACGGTATGGAAGGACACAGCCTCAAGGTGAGCGCCTTGATGATCAATCTCAAAATACCGCAGGCCTGGCGGGATCACGTGCCGCTGCTGGTAGCAGGAGATGAAATCGTCTGGGTATGTGGCAGACGGATCGCGGCGAGGGGCGCTGTGGGGCCGGAAACGCAGCGCGTAGCACGTCTGCGCTTCGAGAATTCCTAGATTGGTTCAATCTCAAAGATTGAACCAATCTGCAGTATGGAGGCGATATGTTAAGTGACAGAGTACGGGTGCTTCTGTTTTGGTTTACTATCTTGATGATGTTGGCGGTTGCTGTCGTGGCGGCTTTGACTATTTTGCAGGCTTTCAATGTCTTCGAGCCCAAACTCAAGCAAGAAACCACGGCGGCGCTGACGATCAGCCCCGCCGAGGTCAGCTTGTGCACCGGTGAGCAGCAACGCTTCACCGTCGATGAGGATGTCGAGATTACGTGGCAGGCCAGCGGTGGCACCATCGATGAGAACGGCATCTTCACCGCCGGTGAGGAGCCGGGTGATTATGTCGTCGAGGCTGGGCGCGGTCGGCTGCGCAAAGCGCTCAAGGCCGATGTGCACGTCATCGCTTGCACACCTGTGCCCACGATGGCTCCCTCGCCGACGTTGCTGCCATCCCCCACGCCTCCACCGGCCACCGCCACGCCGACGATGGCGCCTCCTACACCCACACCCGTCGATCCTCAGGGTGACATAGGCACTTACGCGACAGGCGCTCCGGCCGAAGCGCCCGGCGCTGGCATAGATATTCGAGATGCCAGCGTGGCCTCCGACCTGTCGGTCGCGCTCCAGTCCCCCGCTGATGTGCCGCCGGAATTTGCTAACCTGGCGGGCGAGGGCGAGGTGCTGCTGTGGATCGCACTTCACGAACCGGCGCCCGCTCAGCCGGAAGTTTACACCGATTGGCTCTTCTCACTCGACCTGGATGGCAATGTTGAGACGGGACGTCCGGCCGGTTCGGCCCGTATCAATCCCGACCTGGGGGACGAGGCGGTCATCGGCGTGCGTGACGACGCCGGTGGGGGCGGTTATGCGCCTTATCTGTTGGTGTGGAGTCCGGCGCAGGGTGGCTGGGAGGAGGTGCCCGATGCGGTGCGTTACCAGATGAACGAATCGCGCACGCTGATCGGCCTGGTCGTGTCGCTGGACACTCTCACGCAGGCCGTCGCTGAGACCACGGGCGTGACGCTGGCCCCCGACGCGGTGAATGGCCGTGCGGCGGCTCTCTCCTACGTCGGCGGCGAGGGTGTGATCGATTTCTACCCTGACCGGTGAGAATGAGCTAGAGTGAGGAAGAAGGCCAGGTTTTTCGTGAGCGCGGCGCGAAAACCTGGCCTTTTGATTCTACATTTTAGAACAGATGGAAGGCGGCGATGATCGGCGCGAACAGGGACGCCACCAGCGACATCACCGTGATCAGCGTGTTTAGCGAGGGGCCGGCGGTGTCCTTGAACGGATCGCCGACTGTGTCGCCGACCACGCTGGCCTTGTGCGCGTCGGAGCCAGGGCCGCCGAACTCCCCAGACTCGATGAATTTCTTGGCGTTGTCCCAAAGCCCCCCGGCGTTCGACATCAGCAGGGCGAAGATGACGCCGGTGAAGATGCTCCCTCCCAGGAAGCCGCCCAACGCTTCCGGCCCCAGGATGAACCCCACCAGCAACGGCAACCCCACGGCCAAGAAGGCCGGGATTACGAGCGATGATAGAGCCCCGTGCGCTGCCAGCGCTACACAGGTGGCGTAATCGGGCGGCTCCGTCCCCGCCAGGATGCCAGGATGCTCGTCGAACTGGCGGCGCACCTCCGCGATCATATCGAAAGCGTTTTCGGTGACCGAGAGCATGGTGAGGGCGCTGAAGAGGGGCGGCGTCACCGCGCCCAGCAGCACGCCGGCCACGACGACCGGATTACGCAGGCTGATGACCAGCTCCACACCGCGTGCTTCCACCACCTCGGCGTAGGCGGAGAAGAGGGCCAGCACGGTGAGTGCTGCGGCGCTGATAGCGAAGCCCTTGGTGATAGCCTTGGCCGTATTGCCCGCCGCGTCGAGCACGTCGGTGGTGTCGATGACCTCCTGTGACATGCCGGCCATCTCGGCGATGCCCCGCGCGTTGTCCACGATGGGGCCGTAGGCGTCGGAGGAGACGATCATGCCGCTGACGGAGAGCATCCCCACCGCGCTGATGCCGACGCCGTAGATGCCGCTGATCCCCGAAGCCTCCGCCAAGTAATAGGAGAGCAAAGTCGCCATCACGATGCCCAGAATCGAGGGCACGATGCTGACCAGGCCATAGCTGAAGCCGGTGATGATGTTGATGGCCGCGCCCGAACCGGAGACGCGGGCAGTCTCGAAGACGGGCTTGAAGTCCACCGAGGTGTAGTAGTCGGAGGTGAAGCCGATCAAGACGCCGGTGATCAGCCCGGCCAGGGTGGCCCAGAGCAGGCCGATGTTGTAACCGCCCAACAGGATGAGCGCGGTCGCCAACACGCCGAAGATGGCGCAGGTGATGATCGTCCCGTTGTTGAGCGCCCGCCCCGGATTCCCTTCCTTGCCCACGCGCACGAACTGGATGCCGATCAGCGAGGCGACGATGCCCAGCGTGCAAAGGATCAGCGGGAATATGACGTGTCTGACTTGTAGCAGGGGATCGTTCGCGAAAAGCGAGGTGCCCAGGAGCATGGCGGCTACGGTGCTGGCCACGTAGCTATCGAAGACATCCGCCCCCATGCCGGCCACGTCGCCGACGTTATCACCGACGTTATCGGCCACCACGGCCGGGTTGCGCGGATCGTCCTCGGGGATGCCGATCTCGACCTTGCCCACCAGATCGGCCGCGATGTCGGCGGTTTTGGTGTAGATGCCACCGCCGGCCTTGGCCAGCAAGGCCAGCGCCGATGCGCCGAAGCTGAAGCCGAGGATGATCTCAGGATCGCGGGTGAGCAAATAGATCAAGCTCATGCCGACGATGGCCAGGCCGACCATCGCCAGCCCCATCACCGAGCCGGCGTAGAATGCCACCTTGAAGGCGCGGTTGATGCTTTCTTTGGCCGCCGTTGCGCTGCGCACGTTGGCCTCGACCGCGATGCTCATTCCCATGTAGCCCGCGACGGCGGAACAGAGCGCGCCGACCACGAAGGCCAAGGCCATTGTGATCCCACGCGCCGGGTCGACGGTGACGGCTCCCGTGCCCAGATGTTCGATATCGAAACCGAAGACGATGGCGATGATGATCCCCAGCGCTATCGCGACCAGTGTAAGTGCTAGATAAAGGCGCTTCAGATAAGTCTGTGCTCCCTCTCTAATCCAGGATGCGACCTCTTGCGCACGCTCCGATCCGGCGTCCTGTTTCCTGACCCACTGATACAACCAGACTGCCACTCCGACGGAGACGACACCGGCAAACAAAGCGATAAAAACCCAAACCTGAAAACCCATTATTCCTCCCTTTACATTCATGAGTTTTCCAGTAAGCTGTCATCAGAATTCGGAAGTCTCAAAAAGCCCATTG
>CAZANJ010000172.1:0-6495 GCA_964486415.1 uncultured Anaerolineales bacterium | reverse complement strand
CTAAGACTTCGTCGCCGCCGGCAAGTAGACGCTGAAGGTCGTGCCCAGGCCCACATCACTCTCGACCAGAATTTTTCCCCCTAGTTGCTCAATGACCTGCGCACATGCCGGCAGGCCCAGTCCCGTCCCGCCCCGGTCTCCCTTTGTAGTATAGAAGGGCATCCAGATTTTATCGATCTCCTCATCCGATATGCCAACGCCGTTGTCGATAACGTCCACCACGACGGAATCGGGATCATCGGCCTCGTGAGCCCAGATGAACAACTTCTTCTCCTCGACTCCCTTCATTGCCTCCCAGGCATTCTTGACGAGGTTAGTAAAAACGCGATCCAATTGAATTTTGTCGGCCCGCACCGGGCTCAAGTCGGGGGCGAAAAGGGTCTGCACAAATTCATCCTCTATGCCCATCGACGCGACCACATCTTCCAGCAAATCGGGCAAGAGGACAGTCTCGATCCGAGACTGTCGGGCCGGGCCGATGAGGTCCTCCTTGATGTTGAGGATGGCCTGGGCGCTATTTTCGATGATCTCCAGATCCTCCAGGATGGATTCGACGGTCAGAATCTCACGCAGCCGCTCCAGAGACCAGGCTTCCAGATTCTCCTCGATATTCTCCAAATCCGTGCCCTGGGCGGATATGTCATCAGCAGCCCAACGCAACATCTGGGCGAAAGGGTGCTCGCACAGGGCGGGTGCAGCTCCCTTCAGCAAAGCGTCGGCCATGACGAGATAACTTGTCAGATCCTCCGTGATACGCGCCACGCTGCCGGGGATGGGAGCGGCCTTATTGCCCACCCAATGGATCGCCTCGCCCGTGGTGGCGGCGATAGCGCGAAAGGTTCGCGTTCTCATCAACTCTTCGTGGGCCGCCTCCAAATCCTTGAGCAAGCGGGCGTTGTTGATGGCGACCGCCAATTGATCGGCCATAGATTGCAAACTGGTGATGTCGTCATCGTCGAAGGCGGCCGCCTCTGTACTCTGCACCGTCAAGGCGCCGATGACCTCACCGCCGACGACCAAGGGCAAGGCCATCTCGGAGCGGGTGTGCGGCAGATGGGGGTTTTTGAAGTGAACGGGCTCCGCGCCCACATCCAGGGCGATACGCGCCTCACGCCGACCGGTGGCCGCGCCGATCATAGATTCGCCGCCCACCTTGAGCTTATGACCCTCGGCGAGCATAGCTTCGCCCGGCTCGCCACGCCCGGCTCGCAACACGGCCCACTCGCCCGACTGATCGGACAGCGTTTTATCCACCAGAAAGACACCGGCGTAGTAGAAGTCAAACTCATCACAGAGCACGTCGACTGTGGTGCTCAACAAAGTGTCCAGCTCCAGGATGGAGGTTAGAATGCGCCCCACCTCGGCGCCGACCCGCAATAGCCGCGCCTGACGCCGCGCTTTTTCCAGCAACTGCACATTTTCCTGAACCTGCTCCTCCAGCCGAGCGACAAGTTTTTCCTGGTAGGCCCGGCGGAAGCTATCGTCTTCCAGTTCCTCGCGCTTGCCGGAGAGGTAAGTATCGACCTGCTCGATGAACTTGTCCGGATCGATGGGCTTGGAGAGGTATCCATCACAGCCAGCGGCGAGGGCGCGTTCACGAACGTGCGCGGTGACGTCGGCCGTCAGCGCGACGATGGGCACGTCTGACATGAGGGATTTGAGGCGCGTGGTCACTTCATACCCATCAAGATGGGGCATGTGGAGATCGACGAGGATCAGGTCCGGCCGCGCCTCTCGCGCCACTTCAATGGCGTGCAACCCCTCTTCGGCCTCCAAGACATCGTAGCGAGAGGAGAGCAGTCGTCGGACCAACAAGCGCACATCTGGGGTATCGTCGATGCACAAAACTTTGGGACGCTCTTTCGCTTGCTGCATACGTATGAATTATAGTCCGACTCAATTCTTTCACAAGTGAGCAGCGGCTGTTATTTCACTCTTTTTAGCAGCCCGGTCGCTCAGCCGCAAGAGGAAAACGCCGATGAGGGTCAAGGCGCCGCTCAAAATCTGGGGAAGGGTCAAACGTTCGCCCAGGAAGATGAAGGCCTGAATAGCCGTCATCACCGGCTCCAAGGTAACGATCAGGTTGGCCGTGGTGGTCGGCAGGTAGGTCAGGCTGACTGTGTAGAGGCCGTAGCCGCCCAGCGTGGGGCCGACAGCCAGCGCGAGAATCACGCCCCAACCCAGGGCGGCTTCGGACCAGCCGCTCGGCCCTTCCGCCAGCGGATGTGACAGCCAGAAAAAGGTGGCGGGGCGCTGCGCCAAGAGCAGGAAGGCCGACCCAAAGGCGAAGGTGTAAAGGGTGGCCGTCCAGGGGTTGATGTTGCGGTTGGATGAAATCTTACCCAGAAAACTATAGACGGCGAAAGCCATCCCGGTAGACAGGCCGGCAATGATGCCGAACGGATTGACCTGCCAATTGGAACGGTCATAAGCACCGGATGCGAAGACGCAGCCGATGAGACTGAGAATGATGGCCGCGATCTTGAGTAAGTCCAGCCGCTCGCCCCAGGCAATCCTTCCGATCAAGGCGGTGAAGGCCGGCGAGATGTAAATCAATAGCGTCGCCAGGGAGGCGCCGTTAAGGGCCACGGAGAAGGTCCACAACGAGTTAAAGATCGCCAGGACAAATCCATAGAGGATGAAGAACTTCAGATACTGGCGCTCCAGGCGGAGCAGAGGACGGGCCAGCAAGAAGAGGGCCAGGAGGAGCGTGAGCGTCACCAGAAGATCGCGCCAGAAGGCCAGCACCATCGGCGGCATATCAAAACGGATGGTCAGGTAGCTGATGAAGACCGCCGAGGCCGACCAGACAGCGGTGCCGATGAATGCGATAAAATAGCCACGAAGGGGGGGAGTTTCTTTCATATTGATCCAACCTGTTGCTCTCATCAATTCAGCGGCACGAAAGCCGAATCGCACTGGAGCAAAAGTAACCCCGTTCTGCTCGCGCCGGACGGCACGTCCGCCAGGAGCGATATACAACGGGGTGACTTTTGCGCTACTGCGCCGAATCTGTTATGAAACACTCGCAACCGGGTAATCGCGCAATTTTCTCATCGGGCGCCCGACCATTCTGAAGGCCCGCCGCTCCGCCTCCCAGCGGATGCGCTCCACATCGAGCGTCAGATATTCGCCCTTGCGATAGAGAAGCTGCCCATCGGCCCAGACGTAAGCCACGTCGCCGGGATGAGCGGCATAGACTACGCCAGCCGCTAGATCGTGTCGGGGGATCCAATGGGCCGCACTGGTGTCCAGCAGAATCAAATCGGCGGCGCGGCCCGCCTCCAGCGCACCGCTGCGAGCGAAGCCCAAGGCCGCGGCCGGGGCCTGCGTCGCCAAGCGCAAGAGTTGCGCGCGCGGCATAGCCTCCGGATCCTCCTGGCTCCCCTTCTGATAAAGCCCGGTCACTCGCATAACGTCCAACATGTTCAGGTCGCTATTGGATGCCGGCCCATCTGTGCCGAGCGCCACGTTCACGCCGTGCTCCTGCATTTGCGCCAAGGGAGGCATATCCATCGCCAGCTTCTGGTAGGTCTTGGGCGTATGGGCCACCCAGACATCTTTATCCGCCAGCAGATTCAGATCGTCCTCGGTGACCGCGTTGCAATGGGCCACCAGCGTCGGCTCCGGAAGGTCAAAGAGGCCGAGGGAAGCTGCGTGAGCCACAGGCGTCAGTCCGTGATGATCGAGGGAGTTCTGGAACTGCTCATGGGACTCGCTGAGGTGAAAATGAGCGCCCACGCCGAGGCGCCGGGCCTCCTCCGCGAAGCGCTGTAGAACCTCCGGCGGATCCATGTAGGGCGAGTGAGGCCCCATCGCGGTGCGAACGCGGCCATTCGCCGCGCCATTCCAACGCTCGACGAAGGCTACCGTGTCCTCAAAGGTCTTGTGGCCGAGCTCGTGCTCTGCGCCGATGCCAAAATAGCACCAGGCCAGGAGGGCCTTCATGCCGCTCTCCTCGACGACGCGAGCGACCTGATCCATCCAGAAGTAATGGTCAGCGAAGCCGATGACGCCGGCGCGGATCATCTCGCAGCAAGCCAGCGCCGCGCCCCAGTAGACATCCTCCTCCTCCAGCGCCGACTCGGCGACCCAGATCTTCTCGTTGAGCCAACGGTCGAAGGGCAGGTCCTCGGCCCAGCCGCGCTCCAAGGTCATCGCCGCGTGTGTGTGTGCGTTGAAGAAGGCCGGAAGCGCGACCAATTCGCGCCCATCGATCATGTCATCGGGAGTGAAACCGGCGGGAGCCTGTCCCACTGCCAGTATGGTGTCGCCCGCGATGGCGATATCGACATCGCGCAGGATCGGATCCCGCTCATCCAAAGTGATAGCCGTGACGTCACGAATCAAGGTGCGCATAATATCTCCTTCAGCGGCGCAGGATGGCCATACTTTCTTCCGTAGCCAGCGGCGATTTGTGGCAATGAACCAGCATCCACTGCGGCGCATCGGGGGCACCGCAGTTGTGAAAAACGCGGGTCTCGTTGTAGGATTTGTGGGCGACGCCGGCCTCGCTCACCGCGCGGATGAGGAGTGTGTAGGTTACGATGGCGATGTCGTCGTAGAGTTGAACGCGGGGTTGCAGAATCTCGTGCTCGACGCGGCTCTCGCCTCCTCCGGGCTCCATCCCGCTGACCACGCCCTTGTGAACCCGCAATTCCCGCAGGTGGAAGTCGATGCCGTCGATGCGCTGCGGACAGATGTACCATTCGAAGAAAGAGACATCCTCCGCTGTGGTGGAGCGGTAAGCCTCGACGTCTCCATCCCAGATGCTCTGCAAGTTGCGCTCCAGGGTGTCGAAAACAGCCTGAATGGGATCGGTCATTTTTTCCTCCATATTCTCCTCACCCTCTCCCCCAAAGTGGGAGAGGGTATGCGCTATACCAGGAGGGAAGCGCTGGCTGCCTCGCAAGCTTCTATGCTCCGCAGCGTAGAACGGCTGCGATACCAAAGCCAGATCGTCTGGGTCAGTCGCCCGAATCCGATGGCGGCCAAACCGACGTACAAACCCGCCATCTGTCCCCAGGCCACGCCGCCCCAGAGGATCGCGCCGCTGGTCACGAGGTAGACCACAATTGACTCCGTGATAGCCCGTGTGTGCCGTCTGTGGACGAGCAGGCCCTGATACCAACTTTGCAACACATTCAGGCCGGGCATAAGCAGAGCGATCCACAGCCCATGACGGGAGAGGGCTGCCAGATCGGGCTTCAAGCCTGTCACACGCTCGAACCAGATTTGGGCCAAGGGTGTAGAGACGACGATCAGCAACAAAATGGTCACCAGGCTAGCCAGGAAATACATAAAGCGGCGCAAGTTACGCGAAGAATGTGGATCGTCCAACAGGGTAATGACAACTTCCTGATAGGCCATCCCCAAGCTGCGCAAGAGGAAGATGAAACCGGTGACGACCGACCAGACTGCCAGCGAGGCCAAGGCTTTTGGCATACGGCTGAGCGCCGCGCTGCTCAACGGTTCGGCCAGCAGGCGCAGCAGCGAAGTCATCGCCAGCGGGATGTAAAAAGCGATCAGGCTACGGAAGGTCAGCGGCTGAGCGACGGGCGGCGCGGCGCGGAGTTGATCGCGCAGAACGGGGCGCACGCGCAGCCCAGCGTAGACCGCCTCGCTGACGACGCCGATGGAAAGGGCCACGGTAGCCACGACGATGCCCGGCAGAGTGCCGATCAGGTATCCAGCTCCCAGCACCAGCGCATCAGCGCCAAGCCGGACCGCTGTCCCAAAGCCGACCGCTCGCGCATGACCGAAGCGGATCAACACGCCTTGATTGAAGCGCCGATAGGCGATGGCCCACGTCCAGGGGAGCATAATCATCAGCCCCAAACGGGCCGGTTCGACGATGGCTTCCGGGGGATGGATGAGATCCACGACGACGAGATCGTAGAGCGGGGTGAAGGCGAGCAGCGCGTGGATAACGGTTAAAGCTGCGCTCACACGCATCATGAAGCGGCGCAATCTGAGGTAGGAGTCCCAATCTTTGCTCAGCGCGGTCGAGGCGGAGAGGAGCATAATGATCGGGGATTCGACGATCAGTGATAGGGGGTAGACGATACCGCCGAAGGCCGCCAGGTTGATCTCGGGTTCAGTCAATCGAGCCACGACCGCGCTCAGCGTAGGGGCCTCGGCGGCCATAAGGAGCCAACTGACAGCCAACGGCCACCAGCTTTTTATGATTCGGAGCAACGATACTTCGGAAGTAGCATCGCTCTCTCGTGGAAAACGCTTGATACTCAAATCCTCCTTAACCAATCCTCTCGAAACCGCAAGGTAAGGAGTATACTTCATTCAAAACGAGTTGTCAACAGAAAATTCGCACGGGAGCAAAAGTAACCCCGTTTTGCTCAAGCCGGATGGCACGTCCGCCAGGAACGATATACGACTGGGGGACTTTTGCGCTACTGCGAAAATTCAGCCTCGATTTTCCTCTCGGGGTTTTCGAAGCGATTCAAAAATCGGCGGGTATGGAAACCCGCCCTACAT
>CAZANJ010000171.1:0-6507 GCA_964486415.1 uncultured Anaerolineales bacterium | reverse complement strand
AGGCGTTGCTTGGTGAGATGGACTCTAATCTGCGGGATAACCTCTCTGGTGAGTTCACGTTGTAAGTCAGATGTGCGCTCCAGAGCGTTGAAGAGCCGATCTGTGTCCTGAAGCAGCGTTATCCAGCGTTCCAGGTGATGCGTCTGTTCGGTCAAACGCTGGTGCTCTTCCACCAGAGATTCGCGTTTGACCGTCCCTTCCTGCAAGGATTGGTGTAAAGCCAGTGTCTCGGCGACAGGACCGCCCCTGGCATGCGCAATGGCTTGCTTCAAATCTTCTTTCAGCGCTTCGTATTGGGCGGCCAACTTCCGACGTTGGTCGGATAGTTTCTGGCGCAACTCGTTCAAATGCATCACAAAAGCTACTTGCCCTTCCACCTCGCGATCCAGGACGTTCGCCCGGCGCAAGCCGATAACTGCTCGCTCCACTTCGAGCACCACACCGTTCAAATCCTGACGCAATGACTCTCGGCGCGCCGATAACCTGTCTCCCAACCTCTGCTCCAGGTCGACCAACAGAGCTTGTAGCTCGTCTAATTCTTCCTCATCGCTGGCTGCTTCATCGATACACTCAAGCGCTTCGCTCAGTGTGGAACGGAACTTTTGCACTTGCTCTCCATCCAGTAGTTCTGGCGGCACCTGCTCTATATCTTCCAACATCTGCTGCATTCGCGCTTCGAGCTCCGCCGGGTCGGGGCCGACCTGGGCCAGGTAGACCAATTTTCTCCGCCTATCGAATCGCACATATCCACGAGCGGCCAGAAGCTGCAGTGCCAGCAACGTCTCTTCGTCTCGATACCCCAATGGACGCGCTAGATCGGCAACCGCATTTGAGTCTAGAGCGGGCACCATTTGCCCATCAAGCTCCCGTTGATTGGGGCTAGATCGCAGTCGCTTCAGAATAGTTTCTTCCAAGGGATGAAGTGTCAAAAAGATCTCTGCTTGGCCTGCATCACCCCGCCCGGTCCACTCTTCAATGTGCATCAGGCCTGCGTATTCATTCCGAGCGCGATTCTCAAAAGTGGCGACACTTCCCAGGCCAAATCGCCGGGCCAACGCCTCTTTTGTGTCCCGCAAAGGCGAGCGCCCCCGACGTTCCTTCAGGGTCATATCGCGCATGGCATTGACGTAGGCGTCTATGACTTTCTGGTAATGGGCTTGGACGTAGAGGGTGTGGTAATCGGGGAAAAGATCGGCACAGCGACGATTGAATAACTCTTCTAGCATCCTGCCGCCGACGTTGCGCAAAACCGGTTCGAAGCTCTCGGCAACACCGCGATTGAAGAGCATCTGTGCAGTGTGATTGAGTAGCCGTGTGATGAGGAACTCAATCTCTGAGCGGTCGCTTTCAGAAATAGTCGTTTCTGCTATTCCCTCCCAGCGGTCGAAGTAATCTATCAAGCTGAGCATTAGCAGGGGGGTGACGAACTCAGGATTGACAAACTCTTGTAACTTCTGGATGTCACTGGGCAACGGGCCTCTGACACGTTGGCGCATGTTGAGGTTGAAGCGCACAATCCGCTCGGTGGATAAGGCCAAGTCCCCCGACGCATTCTGTTCGCCCAGGCGAAACAGGAAATCGAACTGGAGATCTGCGCTTTGCAATAAAGGTCGCAGATGTTCCTCCTTGTACCCCACCTGGAGGCTCAGGTGACGGTGTGGGAAGCGCGGAGTAAACGTCCCCTCAATCAAGGCCACCTTGCTTCCCTGCATTGAGGACGTGAACTCAAGATCGCCCCAGCCAGTGGGGGCTCCCCCTCGACGGCGTTGGAAGAAACGCGGCAACAGTCGATTGGTGAAAGCGCGCATCGCACCTTCCAGATGAAGCTTATCTTCATCGTAAGTGCGCCAGAAGCGAGTGATGATGACGTCCACAGTCTGAGTCGGCGCTTCGCCGCGCTGCAGGCCCAGGAGCGTGTAGCCCTCTACCAGATGGGTCATCAGTTCGCCGTGGGCCTCCTTGGAGAGAGTGTTGATAGCCTCGTATGCATCATAATCCTTTTGCACTGGGACAGGACATCCTCGCGGAAAGGCGGCCATCAATTTCACTGCCCGTTTCTTTTCCGGTGTGTCGGCAATGGCAGAACTAAGTACCTGACGAGTCACCCGCTTGATGTTATTCGCTTGAGACTGGAAGCGAATGTTCGATTCGAGGAAGTCGTCAACCAGGTCGATGGGCGTGTAAGAGCGCTCCAGATCTTGATAACATAAAATTGCCCGCTTGAAGCTATCCACCACTGTTCGCGGCCCCTCTCCCAGGTCTTCTCGCTCGGTGATTTGGCCGATGGCGCGCAACGTGTGTCGATCTATCACCTGGTCCGCGACGGAACCTAGCTGGAAGGCATCGCGATAGCGATCCCAAAGCCGGGTAGGGAATTCCCTTGTGTAGATGTCCTCCAATCGATAATATAGATCGTCCTTCTTCAGACGGTGCAAGATGTCCTTCCCACGTTCCTGTACCACACCGCCCTCGGTGGTATCAGGGATACTGATGATGACGCCCACCGTATTTTCACGCGTATCCAACCCCCAGACGAACTCGCGGAACTCCTGGATGGTGCGTCCGAGATTGACTCCCTTGTTGATGTACTGTTGAAACTCGTCGGGCAGAATCGCCAGCCCCTGAAAGTCGGCCTTCTCGACTATGCTCCCTGCCTCGTCGAGGAAGAACAGCAAGTTGGAGGGGGTCAACTTCAGTACCAGACTGCCTTTCTCAAGCATATCCTGGAGCAGACCTTTCGCCGTGACCCGCGCTATGCCGTGTTCTGCGGCGTATTGTTCGGCCATCTCATCCACAGTAGCCGTGGTGTATCTGCGATAGACTGCGTCTAGATCCGCGACCAATCCCGGTTGCCGGTGCTCCAGGCGATACTTGACCCAGCCATACGTCGCCTTGAGGATGTCCAGCAGATTGGAACAGTAAAAGGGCGGCACGGCGACCAGATCTTGCTCCTCGCACTCGTGCCACAGGAAGGCCAGGGTGCTGGTTTTGCCATAGCCATAGGGGGCCACGATCATCCCCTTGGGCGTCTTGGCCTTCATTACACGCCGCACAAGCCGGTCGGCAAAGTCGGATACATCCCCCATTGGCACAAAGGTCGCCACGTGTCTCTGGTAATCCCCTTCAACTTTCTGGGGATTTTTCAGCAGGTCGTTGGCATTGACCGTCGAGAGCACAGCTTGTTTGTCAAGAATTGCCTGTAACCCTTCAAATACAAAGGGAAGCGAAGCGGCTTCTTCCAGCATCAAGTCCTCCTCAAGCTTGGATTGACTAAGTGCCACAGACTAGGAACCCGCGAGTCGGAAATTAGGACCCCAACGCTCATCAAGTTGTGACACACAATCTCCCAGTCCTCGGATGAAAGAGATAACTCAACGTAGTGAGTGTAATCGCGGATCAACTCGCGCGTGATCAACACGGCACGTTTCACATCTTCAAATTGCAGCGCTTTCAACACATTGCGGTGGAACTGCCTGCTGGGATCGGCATTATCAATGACCACACCGGGTACCGAAACGCTTTCCAGCTGGATGAAGTGTTTCAAGTGAGGGAAATAGGTGTAGCCCAATTCATCGACCATCGTCCAGGCCAAAAACGTCTTCCCCACGCCGGTCGGGCCGCACAGGTTGACCGTTCCGGGTACGCGCAGGGCCTCTTTCAGAGCGGTCAACGCCTGCGCCTGCGAGAGCGTTAGCCATTCGGCACCGCGGTGTGTCTTGATCAGGTTCAGGGTGCGGACGAACTCGCTCATCTCAGACGAACTCTTCCAGCGTGGGGGCGCGCTCCAGAGCCAGATACTGTCCCCAACCACCACCTATTCCCTTGTGCAGATAGTCGAACTGGGCCATGGCGTATCCCAGCACCCGATCGAAGCGTTCGGGCTCCAGCAAGCAGACCTGGCAAATCGCGTCCCGGTTTTCGTCGCTGAGCAGCAGATTGACGCCGTAGTCTATCTCCTGGGCTCGGTACACGAAGTCAACCGCCATGATGAAAAGCTCAGGCGGGCAGAAGGCGCGACGCGAAAAGCGCGTTTCTTCCTCATTAAGAACGGGAGGGGTAATTTCAGAGAGCCAAAACAGAGCGCCGCCAACACTCTTAGGGCTGAAGGCCATATCGGGTCGAGAAAAAGCAGTTCTTGCCTGGGCCTCGATTTCCGAAGCCAGATCACGCCTGCTTGCTAATTCCCCATTGCCTCCTTCCCACAGCATCTTGCAAAGCGCGCGATAGCTCCAAGAGAAGCAATTTCTTCCTTTTTGCCTTGGACTCCACAAAGTATATAAAAGGCCGTGAACAACATCGACAAACAAGTCAGATTTATGTAACTCTAATCGTGCAACGACCTCGCCCTTGCTGGTAAGAATATTCCGGTCCTGGTGTACAAGCCCCAAATCACGGGCAGTAATGAGTGCTTCTAAACGCCGATGGTCTTGAATAACAAATCCCATGCTCTCGGCTTGTTCCACAACCTTCGAGATCTTTGATAACTCAGGGTAATTTTTCAGAGTAGCTAAAGCCGCTGCTAAATCCCCCGGGGGAGCATTGCGGATATGAAATATGAATTGGTTAGTCAAGATAGATCTCCTTGAACATTCGATAATAACTACTGGACTTCCAAGATATCAAATCCGCGATTTCTCGTTCAGTCAGATCATGTCCTGGATCCACGGTATCCATAACCGCTACCAAATTGTGCAAAGCACGGAACAAGCGACTTCTGCTTAGTTGATCAAAATGCTCACAGAAAGGGCAGTGATGCCTTGTCTTCATTTTAATCTGCTCGAATTCCTCTTCACTCAAAGCAGAATTGTTAGTACTGCGATGAGAAACATTGTAAGCACGCACAAATGGCAAGAAAGCCTTTCCGTAGCCAGCGGACCGCAACCACGCCATACTATCAAAACTGAAAATTCCTAGACGTTTGAAGGCATAAAGCACTGGCGGCGTGGATACACCGAACGTGTGCAAGTCGATCCCATCAGATTCGAGTTCGCGAACAATATGTGCAATATTCTCAGCAGAACGCTTGTCGGTGATATTAATGCTGTTATTGGCTCCACTGGTTCCAAAGCTACCAAAACCTATATATCGCTGCCCTAATAATCGATAGGCTTCAATACAACGGTTCACCTGTTCGAACGTATGCCCCTGTATCACAGAGAGCGAGCGTTCTTGGATGCTATAAGGCATTTCCGCAAAAAGCATTTTTGCAGCGGTAATTGTTTCGTCAACCTTCCGATTCACAGTTTCGGGATTATCATCCGACGTTGGCACGTAGTCAGGCAGAACGTACCAATCCGCCCACTGATTTTCAGGATCGGTATAGTAATCCCTCAAGCGGCGATACAAATCATCGAAAGAAATTTTGCCCTGTTGAGCATAATATCCACCAGAGTCAAAATAGACGGTGCTGCCTCGTCTTCCCTTCAATTCCTCCCGGATCAACTGCAATGTGGATGGGGAGGCGAAGAGTGGGGTTACTAACACAGCCGCGAAAGGGTTTCGCGGGTCTCCTCTTTCGTCCCATAGACGTAAGAGCTTGCGCAACAAGCTAGCGTCAACGGTGAGCGATGTCACTAATTGCAAGACCAATCTCCATAAGAATATTGTTTATCCGTGATCATTTGAAGAAGTCCATTCCCATCTGTCGAATAGCATCGGCTTCCGCGTGAGTGTCATAATCAAGACCATTTTCTTCCAAGTTCAATTCCTCTTGCCACTCCTCCAGGCGCTCACCGAATAAGTCGCCAAAGTCAGCTTCCCCAGCATCGCATCCCTCGGCTATATTCTCGCGCAGCCAGTAGATCCCCGGCCCAATACTGATAAATCGATGGTCACTCTGCAAAGCTGCGTAGACGGATGCCGGGTTAACACACCACGTCTCCAACACTCGGTCTGCGACTATATCATAATGCAACGGTTTCCCTGCTTCACTCAGCACTCGATGAGCTGCGTTGGCAACACTACCATCATCGTGAAGGCCCCACTCGGTCAGACCGTAAACACCATGCCCAACACGCACAAAGATGTCTGGCATGCGCAACATATGGGCGTGGATGTTGTGCGCAGTCGTCTGCATTTCCGGTTCCAGCAGCGCATTGGTCTTCTCCGCTATCTCGGTGTAATGCACAGGTTCGCCAATTTCCCGTAGGGCCAGGATCATCTCATCAAGCCGATGACGTTCCCATTTCTTTAGACCACATTTCTCATCATCAATAGAGACTTCAGGGTGGACTCGCAAGCAGGCCAGGATGAAATCATCCTCCAGTATATCATGGCGGTTTCGATAGAATCGAGTGGACTTAAAATGGTCAACGACTTCCTCTATGGGAAGCGATACGTGCTTCTTCTCCAGTACGCGGGCCAAACGCTTCTGCACACCCCGCACTTCATTCAAAGGAGCGCTTTTCAGCCCCCACGCTCCTGTCCCACGCAGCCACTTGACGTCATCGTTAACCTCAAACATTAGGTGTGTTACGCCAATAGAATCTATTTTGTCGACAACCAACT
>CAZANJ010000170.1:1637-6512 GCA_964486415.1 uncultured Anaerolineales bacterium | reverse complement strand
GATGTAGGGCGGGTTTCCATACCCGCCGATTTTTGAATCGCTTCGAAAACCCCTCGGGGGGTGTTCTGAGCTCTCTATCGATGGAGTTGGCTCCCACGCCGCTAGCGTGGGAGCCACTGAGATAATCAAACAGTTTGCCAGATAGCAAGTTGGCTACAGCAGATCTGAGAGGTCTTGGGGAGTGGTTACCGGGGCCTTACAGGTGAAGTCGATGCAGACATATGCGGTGGGTTTTCCCTTGATCGGTGCCCGATCTTGTAGTAGGGGCACAATGTGGTCTTCATCGGGTTTTCCGGCCGCCAGCATTTGATGGGGGTGGTACTCTCCGGTGCAGTTTGCCAGCATCTCCTGGGTGTCCGTTGCGTTGGGGTCACCGATGATGGCGATCTCTTTGGTTTTCGCAAGCGCATAGTCGAGCGCGATTAGCCATTGCCCAAATCCCGAGGGATGTCTTCTTAACAGATTCTGTATTTGGCTCAGGTTGCCTCGTGCAATTTCTGCGTAGCGTGGCTCGACCGCCAGGCCGGTCAAGCGCAGGAGGTTGAAAGTGGCCATCGAGTTACCCGAAGGTACCGCGTTATCCTGCAATGCGCGGGGGCGAGCGATCAAATCCTCGTGGTCATCGCTAGTGTCGAAGAAACCGCCGCTCGGTGTGCTGAAGTGGTCGAGCATTACCGCGTTTAGTTCTTGGGCTGCCTGGTACCAGCGTGGGGCAAAGGTGGTCTGATAAAGCTCCAGGAGGCCGTCGATGAGATAAGCGTAATCCTCCAAGTATCCGTTGACTTTGGGTTTGCCGTCCTTCCAGGTGTGCCAAAGACGCCCCTCTTGGGTTCTGAGTTCGCGGAGGAGAAAATCTGCATTTCTTTCGGCGATTTCCCCGTAATCTTGGCGGTTCAGAGTCCGCGCGGCCTCGGCAAAGGCAGCGAGTGCGAGTCCGTTCCATGAGGTCAATATTTTCTCGTCGCGCTGGGGGCGATTCCGTTGGTCTCGCGAGACGAGAAGCCTGCGGCGAGACTCTCCCATTGCCTCACGTTCTTCATGGGAGCCTGTGAAGGTGAGAATGTTCTTGCCCTCGAAGTTGCCGCGCTCCGTGACGTTGTAAAGCTTCATGAACGGGACTGCTTGATCGCCTAGTATGGCTTGAATTTCATCCGGCTTCCAGAGGAAGAACTTGCCCTCTTCCCCATCGCTCTCCGCATCTTGAGTGGAATAGAAGCCGCCGTTGGAATCGGTCATCTCCCGTACTATGTAATCCAGCGTCTCTTCAGCCACGGCGCGGAATAGGGGCTTGCCGGTAACTTGCCATGCATGGAGATAGACCCGTGCCAGTTGCGCAGAATCATACAACATTTTCTCGAAGTGGGGCGCTAGCCACCTGGCATCGACGGAGTAACGATGGAAGCCGCCGCCGAGTTGATCGTAGATGCCTCCACGTGCCATCGCCTCCAGTGTTTGGGATGCCATTCGTAATGCCTCTGGTTCTCCCGTGGTGTGATGATGGCGCAACAAAAACTCTAAAATCATCGGCTGGGGGAACTTGGGTGCGCTGCCCCATCCTCCGTGCGTCTCGTCGAAGCTCCGTGATAGATTCTGGAAAGCGGATTTCAGCGTGTCATCCTGTATTTCCTGCGCCTTGGAACGGCCTGGAATATGCGTTTGTCGCTTGATGCTTGCGGTCAGTTGCTCGCTGCTTTCAACCAGTTTCTGGCGTCGATTTTCCCATGCGTTTCGGACACTCCCAAGAACCTGCTTGAAAGATGGCATTCCATAGCGGGGCTCTGGTGGGAAATAGGTTCCGCCATAAAAAGGCTTGCCTTCTGGAGTTAGGAATACCGACATTGGCCATCCCCCGCTTCCAGTGAGCGCTTGAACGGCTTTCATATAGATGTGGTCGATGTCTGGTCTTTCCTCGCGGTCAACTTTGATACTGACAAAGTGCTCGTTTAGGATGTTTGCGATTTTTTCATCCTCGAAAGATTCCCGTTTCATCACGTGGCACCAGTGGCAGGCGGAGTAGCCGATGCTGAGAAAGATCGGTTTATCCTCGGCCTTTGCTTTCCGTAAGGCTTCTTCTGTCCAAGGATACCAGTCAACGGGATTATGGGCATGTTGTTGCAAGTATGGACTTGTTTCATTTACCAATCGATTTGACATTTTTCCTCCCTGTATATTTCCAATATGAACGCCTTATAAATATATCACATTAGGGGAATAAAGTCAATACCTTTCTGCTAAATATCTTCTGGAGGAAATAGTTTTTCCACTTGGGTGGTAAATTATTTCTTTCTGAATCCCCAGGTCCCCGAGGCCATTTTAACCTCGCTCAGCAGGTTGGCATTGACGCTGTAACCACTTGTGCTATACTATGCTACGTGTGTTAAACTGGGATAAACTTTGTAGCAGATGCGGCTTCCACGCCGCCGGTTGGATTTGATAGTGATATGAGGAGGATGTCGATGATCAGCGATGATTTGCTTGAAATACTGCGTTGCCCTTATTGTGTCAGTGGGGAGACTCGAAAGCCCGGTGATGATCCTGGACAACTTGAGTTAGTACAGGATTCTTGGCTCGTCTGCCAGGAGCCCGATTGTGGACGTAAATACCCCATCCGGGAGGGTATTCCAGTGATGTTGATCGAAGAAGGGGAAAAGTGGATTGAGGTAGCGGTGGAAGATCTTCCTGTGCCGCCGCCAGAAGAGCCGCTGAACGAGTAGACCTATGTTCCAATGGCGTCTGATCCTAATGGCGGCGTTGGCTGTGCTGTTTCTATTGACCGGTCTTTCCTCTCTGATTCTTCCTGATTCTTATGAAGGTGATGTGTATTATAACCTTGGCGAGGGGAATGCTCTTCGCGAGCTGGATGTTGTGGGGGGGATACTGTTAGCGGGGGGCTGCGCTATGGCCTGGAGCGCAGGTTTGTTTTGGCAGCGGAGGATGAAAAATGTGCTCCCCGATCAGCCGGGAACTTATGCCTTGATCCTAGAGATGCCGGAATCAACGACCATTGAGGTAGGGAAATTGGGACGTTTCCCTTTCCCATCCGGATGGTATGTTTATCTTGGCAGCGCCCGCGGTCCAGGCGGCCTAGTCGCTCGACTAGCTCGGCATAGGCGTTTGGATAAGACCCTCCACTGGCACGTGGATTATCTCCGCGCTCACGCTTTGCCGTCCAAGGTCTGGTATGCCATCGGTGAGCAGAAGCGTGAGTGCGCTTGGGCGCAGGTGCTGCTTGAATTCCCCGATGCCTCAATCATCGCGCCTCATTTCGGTGCCTCTGATTGTGACTGCCCGGCCCATTTGATCCACTTCACTGAATTGCCCGATCTGGCTGCTTTCAGGCGCGCCGTGGGTGAATCGGTCTTCGAGGAGAGATTTGATGTCTGATGAGCTTCAGGTGTTTTTGGACGCCATCGCTGCCGGTGATGAAGATTACACTGAAAGTGTTGCTGTGACTTTGTCCGAGCTGAGCGATGAGGGGAGAGCTTCCTTACGGAGTCTCCTGGAGGATGATGACCCTGACCGGCGTTGGTGGGCGACGCGTGCTTTGGTAGTGATTGGCGACTCTGATGCAGCAGGGCTGATCATTGGTATGTTGGACGACCCGGATCCTGATGTGCGAGCTTGTGCTGTTTTTGGACTATCGATCTTGCAGCCTGCGGATGGGGTAGAACCTCTTGTCGCTCGCCTTTCTGATCCTTCCGCCTATGTAGCTCGTCTGGCTGCCGATGCACTGGCACAGCTTGGCGATCCTGCGACCGAGGCTCTGATCGTCGCTCTGGAGGAAGGGGATACAGCCGCTCGCGCCGGGGCAGCGCGGGCACTTAGGACCATTCAGCCAGAGGATGCCATCCCCGCGCTCTGTGCTGCTCTTGATGATCCTAGCGCTATCGTGACCCACTATGCTGAGGATGCATTGGAGCGGATGGGAGTGGGACCGGTGCTCTTTCGACCTTGAGGATAATTTTGGGAGCGGATCATGGTTGGAGAGCGTATCATTAGCTATACTGCGGCGGGTGGCGTCGTGATCTGTGACGATCGGGTAATGGTTCTATCTCGTCCAAGCCATGATGAGGTGCGGCTTCCCAAAGGCCACGTTGAGCAGGGGGAAAGTTTACGAGAAACAGCGTTGCGCGAGACTCGCGAGGAGAGCGGATATAGTGGTCTGGTCATAGAGGCTGATCTGGGCCGGCAGGTAGTCGCCTTTAATCGCTCCGGATACCACTTTGTGCGGGCCGAGCACTACTTTCTGATGACTTTTGCTGAGGGGGAACTGGGTTCGCCATCCGGCGGTGAGGCACAATTTGAGCCCCTCTGGCTTTCTTGGGACAGGGCATTGGATGCCTTGACCTTCGAGGCCGAGCGAGAGTGGGTGCGGCGGGCGTGGAGTCTATGTGGCGGCGTTGTTTCTGAATAAGATGAAGCGGTAGACGTAGTATTGTAGTACTTGTTTATCTTTCGTGTAGTGACTAAAGGGCGTTAAGACCAGAATTTCGGGTGGCCTGAAGTGGGGCGGGCGTGATTACCAAATCATTTTAGGCGAAAAGTGGGTCAGTGTGAGACCAGAGAAATCAAGGTGTTCCGTCCAATGAAGGCTAACTTCGGTCTGATGCGCCACTGGCGGGGCGAGTGCGCAATAAGCGGAAAAGGTATCAGGCTTATGCTGAGCGTGCAATGAGGGACTTGCAGGATGGTAGGTGCTCTCCTGTAACGCACTTCGTGTAGTGAATAGAGTAACATCTGCAAGACTTACTCATTGATTTGATTTCAAATAATAAAAAATAGGCTATGCGAAATGGGGCGCTGAGGATTCAAAAAGAGGGAAAAAGAGATGTGATGAACTGGAACTCAGTCCACGCTGATTTATGATGAAGATAC
>CAZANJ010000170.1:0-1537 GCA_964486415.1 uncultured Anaerolineales bacterium | reverse complement strand
AAAAAGAGATGTGATGAACTGGAACTCAGTCCACGCTGATTTATGATGAAGATACGAACTCTTGAGAAGAAGGTAAGGGGAGTTGGATTATGAAACGACTTCCAGGGCACTCCTCTTCGTCATACCCTGGACTTTCTGCCCATATGCGCCCACCGTGAGCCTCGACGGCCCCTCGTGCAATAGTCAAACCCAGCCCAGGCCCGCCACCCTTGAAGGCAGTCTGACCTGAGGAATGAAAAGCCACTTCACCAATCTGATAAAACTTCTCGAAAATCAGATCGATGTCCTCTGATGGTATACCGATGCCATTGTCCTCGACGATTACCTCTACGCAAGGCCCTAGCTTAGGAACTTCCACATTTTTGCCAGTGACCTTTATTTGTCCCCCATCTGGCGTGTACTTGATGCCATTATTTATCAAGTGATAAAAAGCTTTGTACAACAAATCAGAGTCACCTAGATAAAGAGGTAAATCCTGTAAACCTTCCATCTCCAGGCTCAAGTTGCGCTCTTCTAACACTTTCCCAAACGTTGAGGCAACACCTTTCAGAATAACCGAGATGCTCAGAGGTGTGCGATAAACATTCATATCACCAGACATAACCCTTGAGACATCCAAAATATTGTTGAAGATGCGATGGAGCCGCTCAGTACTATCCACCAGCCCCTGAACCAGCGATTCCAGCCCAGATATCTCTTGTACAGCCGGATTGTTCTGAATCATCTGCGCATACCCCGACAAAGCGGCCACGGGTGTACGTAATTCGTGAGCCGAGACTTGAATAAAATCTACCTTGGCTTGATCCAATCTTTCAAGCTGTTGAAGAGCTCGTACCAGTTCCCGATTAGCCTGACGCAGTTCAGCAATGGCCTTTTGATCGGTCTCCCGCAAACGAGCCGTCATGCGAACCAATAAACGGATACTCAGAGAAGGACTGCGTCCCAGGACATTAAGGAAAGAATCTCTGTCAATCTCCAACAAAGTTGTGGGTTCAGAAGAACGTACCGTGGCTGTACGTGTACCTTCTTGGAGAACGGCCATTTCTCCAAAGAAACTTCCCGGTCCCCTGACACCCAAGTGACGTTCTTTATCATCATCTAATTGCTTGATGATGTCCACTTCCCCTTTGATAACAGTGTAGACTGCACTTCCAGGATCACCTTCTCTACAAATGACTGCTCCCTCCGGCAGAGAGCGCACAGATGCAGCCTGGGCCAATTCATTTAGATCTTCTTCCTCTAAACCCAGAAGAATCGGTCGCAGAAATTCTTTTATATCTTCAATTGAGGTAACTAAAGAGGTATCCATAGTTAGGGCCTAGTCGATCAAATCCTTGTAAATTGAGAGAGAATTTGGCAACGAAAAATCCTTTTTGGCTCTGTCTCCGCCGGGTTAGGTAAGGATACTATAAACTGGTCAAAGAGGCAAGTATGACGAAATCCCAATCCCGTACCGGGGTTTTCGAAGCGATTTAAAAATCGGCTACATCCTCTGGCTATGTAGGGCGGGTTTCCATACCCGCCGCCTTGGGGTTGA
>CAZANJ010000169.1:0-6567 GCA_964486415.1 uncultured Anaerolineales bacterium | reverse complement strand
CGATGGTGGTTTTGCCCGTGCCGCCCTTCCCGCTGAGGATCACTAATTGTTTCATTGACCGTCCCCTCCTTTGCCTGTCAATAGCTGTTCGATGGAGTTGTACAGTTGTCGGAATCGCTCTTTATACTCCGGCAGCATCTCCACCAGCGGTATCCCGTCCGAGTAGGCTTCGGCGATGCGCCGCTCTATGGGGATGCGCATCAGGATGGGGATGTTTTCGGCCTCACAGTACTCGTCCACGCCCTGATCTCCCACCCCCTCCCGGTTGATGACCACCCCGACGGGTAAGCCCAGCTCATCGCGGGCCACTTCCACCGCCATTCGCAGATCGTGCAGCCCGAACGGAGTGGGCTCGGTGACCAGCAGCACAAAGTCCGCTCCTTGCATGACCTCCACGACGGGGCAGGTGTTGCCCGGCGGCGCATCCAGGAGCACAACGTGATCGTCGATCTCGGAGGCGTCCGGAATGACCCACTGCTTCAGTTGATGGATGATGGGCACTGCCATCGCCTCGCCCACGTTCATCTCGCCGTGAGCGAACTCGATCACGCCGTTGCGCCCTCGCTCGATGATGCCCGTCACGTTCAGTTCCTCATCGATGGCCTCGACCGGGCAGTTGAGGGCGCAGCTACCGCAGGCATGGCAGAGTTCGGGGAAGACCAGCACTTTCTCTCCCACCACGGCGATGGCGTTGAACTGGCAGACCTCGGCGCACCGCCCGCAGTAAATGCAGGTCTCCAAATCCACCTTGGGGATCAATTGTCCCACCTCGCGCCGCTCCTCGATGGTGGGGTTGAGAAAGAGGGCGGCGTTAGGTTCCTCCACGTCACAGTCCAGGAATAATAACGGATTGTGCGTTGGATTATCGCGCTCTGCCGCTATACTCAGCGCCAGATTGACGGCCACGGTCGTCTTGCCCGTGCCGCCCTTGCCGCTTGCTATTGTAATTATCATCACTTACTCCGATTAAAAAGCTTCCATCTAGGCACCGGCCTGAAGAGCCGGTGCCGGCTTTCTGCAATAAGGATCATCCAGCACCGTCTGTTCTACGGCGGTGCGACCAAAGCTCTACATTTTCTAGCTCTCAAGCACATCCAGGAGAATTGCAGCCGCTCGCTCGACCAGCTCGGCGCAGGAACTCAGTCCGCCCGGCGCGAGCACCAGGTTCTGGCGCAGCCTCGCGCATTGGGTCTCTCCAAACTGGGCCATGAAGCGCGTTCTGTAGCGCTTGGAGAGCGTGAACGCGGGTTGGTCACTTTCGGCGAGATTGTCCCGGCCGCACAGCCCACCGATGACCATCACCCCGCCGCTCAGCGCGCCGCACATCTCCTCTTGACTATCGCCGACCCCGCCAGCGAGGCCGGTCGCCATGCGGGCGCATTGCGGCTCCAGATCGCCTAGCACGTACCCGCCCACGGCGAGCAGCATGGCCTCGGCTCAATGAAAACCGCGTCGGACCATATCACCGGCCCGCGCGGCTAGCTCCTCCCGTGAAGCTCTAGCTTTGGTCATGTTTTTCATTTCCACCTTCCTGCGCCCATTCGAGGTTGAAGAGCGCGTTCTGCAAAGTGCTCACCGCCAACTCGGCGCAGTGGACGTTTTCCTCCGGCAAGCCATCCAGAGCCTGGAGCAGATCGTCCGGCATGATCGCGTCAGCTTCCTCTAGCGACATCTCTGCCAGCATCTGGGTGAGCATACTGCCACATGCCAGCGTGGCGCCGCATCCATCGGTGGCAAAGGTTGCTTCCGTTATCGCCGCGCCGTTCAAGCGCAGGTATATCTCCATCGTATCGCCGCACCAACCGTGAACGATCCCCTTGGCGTCCGGATCTCTCATACGGCCCAGATTCTGGGGATGGTAGGCTTCCTCAAGCGTTTTGGCCGAGTAAAGATCACGTTCCTGTGCGGCGATCTCCTCTTGCAATTCCTCCACCATACGGTCGAAGTCCATATTTTGCGCCTCGCCCTCCGTTCTTATTTGTGTTATTTGAGGGCCTCGATGCGGCCCATTACCTCGCCCAACTGCTGCTGTAACATCTCGACCTCTTCCCGCAATCGTCCGGCTTCATCTTCCTCATATTCCCCATCGTCGGCGGTTTCGCCGTGGGCGTGCTCGACGCTCTCGCGGCAAGGCTCAGCTCCCTGCAACGTGCCGCCCAGGTATTGCTCCAGCGCGTGGCGCACCATGCCAGAGGCTCCGGTCACCGCCTGGATGTCATATTGCTGGAAGAAGGAGATGGCGCGTCTCCCCATCCCGCCGGTGAGCATCACGTGGGCCCCCTGGCCCTGGATGAAGCCCGGCACCTGGCCCGGCTGGTGGCTGCTGTAGTGTGGATTCTCCACTGCGTTCACCTGCTGCACCTCACGCTCGTCAAGGTCCACCAGGATGAAGTAGGGACAGCGCCCGAAGTGGGGGCTGACTACACTGTCTAGTCCGTCGTTATTGTCCGCGGAAACTGCTATGCGCATTTGCTATTCTCCTTTCTCCAACTGATCGAGCCGATCCATTACCTCGGCTAACTGTTTGCGTAGATCTCCGGCCATACCCTTCAACGCGCCGATCTCTTCCTCGCGCGAGGAAGATGATGGCGACGGGGATGGCGCAGCGGAGGGCGAGGCCGATGTGGCCATGCGACGCCCTCTGCCCATGCCCATGCCGCGTCCCATGCCACGCCCCATTCCGGCGTGCGCCGCGCTGGTGGCGCTTCCGGCTGTGGAAAGGCGCCCGGCTTTGTGGGCCTCGGCGGCCTGGCGCACCGTCCCGCCGTCGAAGAGATAGACGGGCACGTTGGCTGATTGGAAGACGTTGAAGGCATTGGGGCCCACGTTTCCGGTGACCACTGCCTGTGCGCCCTGCTCTACGATGAACTGCGCAGCTTGAATGCCGGCCCCACCGGCCGCGCCCATGGCCGGATTCTCGACAGCCTCAAACTCCATTGTATCCGGATCGACGAAAATGTACATCGGGCAGCGCCCGAACATAGGGCTAGCCGGTGAGTCAAGATTAGGTCCGTTGGATGTGACAGCGATTTTCATAGTTTAAGCCTCCTAGCTTTATGTGATTTGCTTTCCTAGTCAATGATAGGTATAATCTGACAAGATCGACTGCGTGAAGAATACCAACATAAAGTTGGCTATCCTCACGCAGTTGAGGGCTCGGGGCGGGTGGCGACTTTAGGGATAATGTCACCCGCCCCGAAGCTTTGTGTGGCCCGGCGCAGCGATTGGAGCTAAAGCCGGCCACGCCGTTTTACGCTTCTCGCTCCAGTTCCTCGATGCGGCTGGTGATAGCTTCCAGTTGATCCTTCAGCCATTCAGCCTGCTCGCGGAGGAACTCGGTCTCCTGCTCCGGGGACGGCTGCGCGGCATAGGGGCCGTAAGGCCCTGCCATCGGCGCCCCCGAGGCCGGTGCGTATCCAGAACGGGCCCAGCCTGGCATGCCGGTGGCGTGATACCAATTCCGGTGTCGCCATCCGCGCCCCCAGCCGCCTCGACCTCCTCCCCAACCACGCCCCCAGCCCAGTCCAAAACCTCGACCGGGAACTGGGCTTGCGAAGCCGGGGCCTTCGTACCCGGCGCAGTAACCGGCGCCGCGTCCCGTCATAGGGCCTTGTCCCATGGGTCCAGTTCCATCTCCTGCTGGCATATTATCTCACCTCCTGTGTCTCAATTTTAGTTGCTTCGTTGTGTCTATTGAATTTATTTCTCTTTACCAACGACCGCGACCGCGACCTCGGCCGCCGCCACGTCCGCGACCGCCACGGAAGCCGCGTCCAAAGAGGCCGCGCAAGCCCCAGCGCGGGCGCCCCGTGCCATAAGCGGGCGGGGTCTCCGCTGGATAGGGCTCACCGTTCGGGCCGTAGCCTGTCGCGCGGTTTTGGGGATTGCACAAACCCCGACCGCCGCCCGTCATCGGGCCTTGTCCCGCCGGTCCAGTCCTGTCAAATCCTGGCATCTGTCTCACCTCCTTAAGTATGCTCTATGCGCCGCATTGCTTCAGCACAATGCTCTCCATCGGCACGCCCACGTCGCGAGCAATGACGGGGCATTTAGTCTGCAACAGGCAGAAAACCTTCGATCCTTCATCGCTCAGCGTCTCGTAATTGGCCTGTCCCTTGGCGATGATCATATCGGCTGCGTCGTAAAGCTGCCGAAATTCCTCCGAGCAGCGCTCCAAAATCGTGCCCGGTGCATCAGATCCGTTGTCGACGAGTTCTGTTACTTCGTTTATTCCGGCGGCTATCGCGTCCTCGCGCGTGGCGTCGTTCAGGATCGGGCCGCCCTTCACGCCGTAAGTGACGTGGGTATCGAGCGCCTCGATCAGCACACGGTCGAAGACGGTCTCGCCGGCGTTATCGGCCAGGTAGAGCACCTGCTCCGCCCCGGCGAGCGCCTCTCGGAAGGCCGCCCGGTCGTCGATTGCGAATGGTTGATCCAGCACGCGCTCCACCGTCTCCCAGAGGTCATACTCCCGATCCGGCCCCAGGTCGATGATGTTGCCCGCAATGCTCAATCGCAGGGCTGTGTCCAGCACATCATCCGCCTCCGCGATCAGCGCCTCCATTCGCGGGTAGAAATCCAGCGCCTGGCGTGTGTGGCTCTCCTTGATCTTTCGATATGGATCGCCGTTATTGGCCTCGGCGCGAACCAAACGGTGTATTCGGTCGCCGACTTCCGGCGGTGTGCTCGAGGCGTCAACTCGCGCCAGCAAGTCGAGCGCTTGGTCGAGAATCTTTTTCTGCTGAGCCTGGTCGGCCCCGGCCATGCGGGCCGCTTCCAGGGCCTGGCGCAAAAAGCAAGGGTAGCAATCGAGATAAGTCTTCATCTTGTGCCTTATCCGAAGGCGGGCCGAGTCATTTCTTCTGGCATTCTTTCCACCACTTCCTCCGCGATGGGCTCGAAGGCCTCTGCGCCATAGACCTCGATCTCGCCAGCGTCACAGCGGCGGGCCAGTTCCGAATCCAGGGGAAGCTTCCCCAGCAGCGGGACGCCCAGTTGTCGCGTCGTATCCAGCGCCTGGCTGGGGCCGAAAACCTCCATCCGCTCGCCGCACTTGGGGCAGGTGGCGTAGCTCATATTCTCCACCACGCCGATGACTGGCACCTCCAGATGACCGGCCATCTTGGCCGCCTTGCGTACCACCATCCCGGCCAGGTCTTGCGGCGAGGTCACCAATACCACGCCGTTGAGCGGTATGGACTGCATCACCGTCAGGGAAGCGTCGGATGTGCCGGGCGGCAGGTCCACGATCAAGTAATCCAGATCGCCCCAGACCACGTCGCCCCAGAACTGCTTGATGGCGCCGCTGATGAGGGGCCCGCGCCATATCACTGCCTCGTCCTCGCTGGGCAGCAGCAGGTTGATCGACATAACGTGAATGCCGCTTTCACTCTCCGCCGGAATGATGCCCACCGGTCCCATCGGCGGCGGTTCGTGTAGTCCAAACATCTTGGGAATGCTGGGGCCGGTGATGTCGGCGTCCAGCACGCCTACTCGATTACCCTGGCGGCGCAACGCCACCGCCAACAGTGCGGCCACCGATGACTTGCCCACGCCGCCCTTCCCGCTCATCACCGCCACGATGTGCTTCACTTTGTTGAGGTGGGCGGCCACGCCGGTCTTTTGCTGCGGCTGATCGGGCCAAATCTTTTCCTTTTCCTCCTGCGTCATCTCGCGCAGCTCTACTTCCACCTTCTGCACGCTGTCCAACTCCAGGAGCGCTTGCTCTGCCTCCTCCATCATACGTTCCTTGAGCGGGCAGGCCATCGTGGTCAATGCCAGTGTGAAGCGCACCGTGGCGTTCTCCATTTCCACGTCATGCACCATCCCCAGCTCGACAATGCTTTTGCCCAACTCAGGATCATCTACTTGTCTCAATGCTTCTATGATTTGCTCTTTATCCGTCATTCTTTCTCCTAGTATTGTGGGTTTTGTAGCGCGGCTCGAATGAACTCACGCTGAAGTCTTCGCAAATAACACGGGGGTATTCTTTCAATCAGTGATACTCCCCTTCGCACTCTTCCATATGCTGCTGATAGGTGCTCAAGAAGTTATCGATCATCTGCCGCGTCTCCTCCAGATCAAAGATCCACCATTGCAGCACCTCGTCGCCCAGCTCGGAGAGGTGATAGACTCTCCTCGGCGGGCCTTGGGTCTGTTCCTCATCCCAGGTCGAAGTGACCCACCCTTTTTCTTCCATATTCCGCAGCGCCCGGTAGACCACGCTGGGATTGGTATTTTCCAAGCCGAACTCCTCCAGCCGGTCGATCAGGGTGTAGCCGTGCGCCGGCCCGTGGTGTAGGAGTAGGAGCAAGGTCGGGTCCAGAAAACGCACCGCTCGGCGGGAACAACCCCGTTGTCTCCATCTTCGCCCCGTCCCTCCTGCTCCCCGGCCTCTCATTTTCCTCTCCCTGCGTTGCGCGTAATCCCTTTTCGCTCCTCTTTTTGTCTGGAGAAAAGGGTAACTCTCAAACCGCTTAAAGTATAACACGCTATGTGCAGTTTGTCAATAGAGCATTTGCACTCAACTTAGGGATTCAGAAATAAATAATTTACCACCCTGCTCCC
>CAZANJ010000168.1:0-6568 GCA_964486415.1 uncultured Anaerolineales bacterium | reverse complement strand
AACGAAGGTCAGATGGAGATATTGAATACGCTGATCGGTGGACGGCGCTTGCGCGACATCAGCGACTTGCCCTTCGACCTGGCGACGTGAATCATAAGGCATCTTATGCAAGTCATCCTAACCCACGAAAACGCAGATTTCGACGCCGTAGCTAGCTTGCTGGGCGCGAGCAAGCTCTTCCCAGCCGCCACGCCGGTGCTGCCGCGCCGCGTCAACCGGAACGGTCGCGCCTTCCTGGCCCTCTACGGCGCCGAGATGCCCTTCGTCCACCCCGATGACCTGCCCCGCGAGGAGATCGACCGTGCCATCCTGGTCGATACTCAGGGGCTCACCACACTGCGTGGCATGGCGCCCGATATGCAGGTCGATATCATCGACCACCACGAACTCGACCGCGAACTCCCCCCCAACTGGTCCTATTCCGGCGAACCGATGGGCTCCACGACCACCCTGCTGCTCGAGGAAATCTCGGCCCGCTTCCTCAAGCTGAACGAGCTCGAAGCGACGCTGCTGCTGCTGGGTATCTATGAGGACACCGGCTCCTTGACCTATGCCTCGACCACCGTCCGCGACGTGCGCGCGGCGGCCTGGCTGCTGGAACAGGGCGCACGCCTCTCCGTGGTCAACGAATTCCTGCACCACCCCATCGCGCCCGATCAGCGTGAACTCTACGAACGATTGCTGGAGCGGAGCGAGACCCACGAGATCGAAGGGCACACCGTCATCGTCGCCTGCGCCGAGGCGCCGAGCTTCACCGGCGAGATTTCGACCCTGGCGCACAAGCTGCGTGAACTCCTCGATCCCTCGGCCCTGTTCGTCCTCGTCGCCCTGGATGGACACCTTCAGATCGTGGCCCGCAGCACCACCGATGACATCGACGTCTCCACCGTGGCCAAGCGCTTCGGGGGCGGAGGCCACAGCCGCGCCGCCGCCGCCCACGTCCGCGACCGCGATCTGCAAGCCGTGCGATCCGATCTGTTGCGCCTGTTGCCCAAAATCGTGCAGCCCGCCATCACCGTCGGGCAGGTGATGTCGCTGGGCGTGCAGGTTCTCTCCCACGACGACACCGTCGCCGACGCCAATGAACGCATGCGGCGCACCGGTCACGAGGGTTATCCCGTCGTCAAGGATGGGCGCGTGATCGGCCTGCTGACCCGCCGGGCCGTGGATCGGGCGCTACAGTTCCACATGGCCGATACTCCGGTCACGCAGGTGATGGACGCCGGCAGCGTCACCGTCAGCGCCGATGACTCGGTGGAATATCTCCAGCAGTTGATGATTGAGAGCGGTTGGGGCCAGATACCCGTCGTCCAGAAGCCCGAGGAGGGGGGAGAGATCATCGGCGTGGTCACCCGCACCGATTTGATCACCTTGTGGGGCATGCCGTCTCCCTCCTCCCGTCGCTTGCAGGTAGCTACAAAACTGAAACGCGCCTTCTCTGAGCCGGTGCTCGCCCTGGTGCGTTACATTTCGCGCACGGCGCACGAGATGGACGTCATCCCTTACTTCGTCGGCGGCCTGGTGCGCGACCTGCTGCTGGGCCAATCCATCGTGGACGTGGATATGGTGATCGAGGGGGACGCCATCGCCCTGGCGCACCGCTTGGCCGACGAACTGGGGGGGCGTGTGACGACGCACAGGCGCTTCGGCACCGCCAAGTGGATTCTATCGAAGCGCGTGTGGAGGAAAATCGCCGACCGTGCATCGCAACCTCTCGATGCTGATACACCGCCCCAGCTCAAAGATTCGGCCATAGACTTCGTGACCGCGCGTACCGAGTTCTACACTCATCCCACCGCCCTGCCGCAGGTCGAGCGCAGCTCAATCAAGCAGGATCTCCATCGCCGCGATTTCACCATCAACACCCTGGCGATCTGTCTCGACCCGGACCGTTGGGGGGAGCTGCTCGATTTTTACGGCGGCGAGGCGGACTTACAGGAGGGCATTATCCGCGTGCTGCACAGCCTCAGCTTCGTGGACGATCCCACGCGGATGTTACGGGCCGCGCGATTGGAGAGCCGCCTCGGCTTCCACCTGGACGCCCGCAGCGAGGAGTTGATCGACGACGCTTTGCCCATGCTCAAGCGGGTCAGCGGCGACCGTATCCGCCATGAAATGGAGCAGATTTTCCGCGAGGCGGAGCCGGAGCGGGCACTATGTCGCCTGGATGAGCTGAACGTGCTGCCCGAAATTCAATCAGACCTGCGCTGCGACGAGTGGCTGCGGGCCAAATGCCGCTCGCTGCGGGAAGAGCTGAACCCCCGAATCTGGGGCCTGGAGCAGGAGGATTACATTTTCCTCCATCTGGCCATCCTGTCTTATCGGCTTGACGTGGAAGGCTTGAAGCAACTGAGCAAGCGCTTGAAAGTGAAAAGCGACACCGCCGACGATCTGATGGCGTTGCATAACCTGAAGAGGGACATATCTCAATCTCGGCTGGAGAAGGCGCAGCGGCCGAGCGAGGTCTGCCGCTTGCTATTCCCCTATTCAGGGCGCGTCCTGGCGGCGCTCTGGGTCGCCCTTGACCAGGAGTGCCTGCGCCAGCGGTTATTGCGCTACCAGACCGAGTGGCGCCTGGTGGAGCCGGAGCTCACGGGCGACGACCTGAAGGCGCTGGGGCTAGAGCCGGGGCCCCTCTTCGGTCGATTGCTGCGGGCCCTGCGCGACGCTCGACTGGATGGGCAGATCAGCACACGCGAGGAGGAGAAAGCGATGCTGGCACAACTTTTGGAGGAAGAGGAAGGAGACGAGTAAATGGGTGAGATACGGAAGCCAGCGGCGCAGCGGGTTATCGAGGGGGAACCGATTCAGTTGGATTCCATACAGAATGGGCGGGAGTTGATTCCCCTGGTGCGCTTGACCGGTCGCGTGCGGCGACGGGCCTTTGTTGGCGATGAGCGATTATCCGCACAGGGATGGGCCGTCGTGCATATGCGCCCCGTCGCCCTCCTGGAACGGGATGGCGACGGCGAGCGGCGCATTCCCATTCCCAATGTGACCGGGCAAGCGCTCGGCAAGATGTTTCTGGTGGCGCTCGTGATTCCAGTGTTGGCTTTTGTGGCCGTGCGCCTGGTTGGGGAAAAGTTAATCACACAGAAGGAGGAAGCTGATGGAGAACGGAATTAACAAGCTGGTCGACACTTTAGCTGAGTTGCAGGAGCGGGCAAACGTCAACGCTTGCTTTGGCGAGCCCGTGGTGGTCGAGGGACGTACCGTCATCCCCGTCGCGAGCGTGGGTTACGGCTTCGGCATGGGGATGGGCGAGGGGACCGCGGTCGAGGACGGGGAGGATACCGAGGAGAGTACTGGCAGCGGGGGCGGCGGTGGAGGTGGCATGGGCGCGCGTCCCCTGGCCGCTATCGAAGTGACCTCGGAGGATGTGCGCGTCGAGCCGATTATGGATGAGCAGAAGATAGCCCTGGCCGGCATACTCCTCAGCGGCTGGGCGATCTTCTGGCTGGCCGCGGCGCTGATAAGCATCTTCGGGCCGCGCGAGGAATAGTAGGGGCCGTCCAGCGAGAGTGGATAAGCCGGGTTTTTATTTGTAACCTTGTGTTTGATGTACTATAATGCATCAGACATTGGATGAACTGTTGGTTGCTGAAAGGAGGAGCGATGAACACACCTTTCCCCGGAATGGATCCATATTTGGAGCGGCGGGATATCTGGCCGGATGTGCATAACAGCCTGATTGCTTCCCTGCGTGATTCCCTGGCGCTGACGCTGCGCCCCCGCTACTACGTCTCAATTGAGGAGCGAACCTACCTGAGCGAGCCGCCGGGGCTTGATAGCGGTGGTCTGGTCTTTGCCGGTCGGCCCGATGTGGCAGTGGTGAGCCCACTGCAATCGACGCTTCCTTTTGCCCCCGCGCCGGTAGCAACGACAGCCCCGGCCGGGACGCTCACCGTGGAGCTGCCGATCCCCGATCGGGTGCGCGAGACCTACCTGGAGGTGCGGGCGGTGGACACGAGCGAGGTGGTGACCGTGCTCGAAATACTCTCACCCACCAACAAGCGACCGGGAAGGGGAAGGAGACTTTACGAAAGAAAGCGGCTGAACCTGCTGGGAACCCTCACCCACCTGGTGGAGGTCGACCTGCTGCGGGGTGGAGAGCCGATGACAATGTGGGGCAACGGACAGGCGTCTCATTATCGAATCCTGATCAGCCGTAGCGAGCGTCGCCCCCAGGCCAGGCTGTACGCCTTCAACGTGCGCCAGCCTATACCCTCCTTTGTCTTGCCCCTGCGACACAGAGACGAGGAACCCATGGTTGACCTGGGCGATTTGTTGCACGATCTCTACGAGCGTGCTGGCTACGACATGCGGATTGACTATCGATCCGATCCGGAGCCAGCATTGGAGGCCCCTGACGATGTCTGGGCCGATGCCCTTCTGCGCCAGGCTGGCTTGCGCTAACAATCACCCTCTTCTCGAAGCTGTATCGTATGCGGGCGACCACGGGCAACTCGTCGCCCAGGGAATCGACCCTACGCTCCTGACTGATGCCCCCGATGTTCCCTGATGCAGCCCTCATGACGCCGTAGGCGGGAGAAATCTCTTATCCGGTGCTTGGCATCCCAGAAGCCTTTGTGGTATAATTTCACGCGCGATTTTCAAAAGGAGGAAAATATATGAACCCACCCGTTGACCCAATTATCATTCACATCACCTCGAACTTTGGCATTCACTGGTACGGCGTCCTGATCGTCACCGGTGTCCTGCTGGGAGCTGTTTACGCCGCCTGGCGGGCCAGCCAAGACGGTGAGAACCCTGAACACATCTGGAACGCGCTCACCTTAGCCATCATCCTGGGCATCATCGGCGCCCGGCTCTACCACGTTTTCTCCGATCCCGAAGGCGGCATGGTGGGCTGGAGTTATTATCGGCAGCATCCGATTGAGATTCTGTACATCTGGCAAGGAGGACTGGGCATATATGGCGCGATAGTGGGGGGCGCGTTGGGGGTGGCGATTTATGCCTGGCGCGCTGGACTGCGTCCGCTCCAATGGCTAGATTACGGCGCACCTGGTCTGGCCCTGGGACAAGCCATCGGCCGCTGGGGCAATTTCGTCAACCAGGAGCTTTACGGTCCGCCTACTGATCTCCCCTGGGGGCTGAAGATAGACGCGCTCCACCGCATCGTTCCCTATAACGACCTCAGCAAGTATCCGCCCGACACGCTTTTCCATCCCACTTTCCTGTATGAGTCGCTGTGGTGCTTCCTGGTCTTCATCGCTTTGGCCGTAATCGCTCACAAGCTTGACGATTGGCTTTTGGAGGGCGACATCCTCACAGGATACATCATCGGCTATCCTGTGGGGCGCTTTTTCATCGAGTTCCTCCGGCCCGACGCTTGGATGATCGGCCCTATTGCGGCTGCCCAACTTTTTGCCATCATCTGTGTAGCCGGCGGAGTGATGTTAATGGTCGGACGCCATCTCGGGGCCAGAGGTGATGCGCCATCCCAGGCGGTCGAGGATACGGAACCTCAACCAGCTCAAGACTCAGCATCTCCACCGACGGCAGACGCTGAGGTGGAAACCTAAGGCTAGGCTACTGAGAGCCCAACGCAAAAGGCGTTGGGCTCTCTTCATTTGACTTTGGAAAAGGGGGCGATTGATGACAACGGGAGAGAACCTCCAGCGTTTGCAGCGCTTGGACAGTGAGTATGATCAGAAGAGCCAGCGCCTAACCGAAGTGGAGGCCAAGCTAGGAAAAGATGATGTGGTGCGACAAGCTCGCCTGGTCTTGGAGGCCGCGCGTCGTCGGACGCAAAAGAGTAAGCATCGCCAACACGACTTGGAACTGGAAGTCGAGGGGCTTATGGATAGAATCTCGCGCTCCGAGCGGCGCCTTTACAGCGGCAAAGTCAATAACCCTAAAGAACTGGCCGATCTGCAAACGGAAGTCACCTTACTGAAGCGGCGAAGGCGGAAATTGGAGGATGATCTGCTGGATGCAATGATCCAAAGAGAGGAAGCGGACACGGCGCAGGAGCAAGCTGAGGGACAACTTGATGAAATCGAATCGCGATGGTCGACTCAACAAGCGGATTTGAAGGTCGAGCGGGAAGAGTTGCACGCGCGGCTGGAGGAGATTGAGCAAAAACGAGCGGATTTGCTGCCCAGCATCGAAGCTCCCTTTCTGGCCTCTTACCGTTCCTTGCGCGAACAAAAAAGGGGCCAAGTGGTAGTCAACTTGCGCGATGGCGCTTGTGGTGGCTGCGGAGTCACTCTATCGCCGATCTTGGAATGGGAACTGAGGGAAGGGAAGCTAGTATATTGTGATAACTGCAAGCGCATCATCGTGCCGGGGTGACATACAAAAATGTCATAGCCTCCTCATAACTGAGGAGGCCATGACAGCGAAAGGAGGGTAACCACCGACAACCTTCTTAGGGGTATCGGGGGACGGTTTGTCCGTCCCTGAGGTGGCTCTATTCTATCCTATTCTTATACTCCCGTCAATAGTACGAACGTACCATATGCCTGAAGAATTACATCACCTCCCACAGCGCAGAATGAGCTTCCCCTCGAACTCACGTCGAATCCCAGAGTTGTTCGCTCCT
>CAZANJ010000167.1:0-6622 GCA_964486415.1 uncultured Anaerolineales bacterium | reverse complement strand
TTGATGGACTCACCCAATGCCACAGAAAGCCTCTGGCGACCTCTGGAGGGTCTTAGAATCGCTTCGAATCCCCTAATTGCCTCCAGGTTGCATTATGAGCACAAAGGGTTTAGAATTGGACAATCCGCTCAACTCAAAACTCTACCGCCTCCCAAAGGAAGCTAATATGGCACATCACAAAAGGGTCACATCTGCCATCTTCGGAATTCTATCATCCGTCATTTTGATCGCTTGTACGATCACAGCGGGCCTCACGCCCACACCGCAGGCGCCATCCCCTTCAAGCACAATCGATATCCCCACATCGTCGCCGATGCCAACTTTAACGCCAACTTCCACGCTCACGCCCACACCGGAACCCACGCCAACGCCCACCAATACCTCTACATCTACCCCCACACCAACTGCCACTCCCACGCCATCGCTCACACCGACATCCTTCACACTCAGCGGGCCGGAGTTGCTCGACGTGACCCCCACACTCTCCGACACGACCGCCGTACCGACGCCCGTGCAGGTAGCGGAGATGGCGCCCAATACCATCAACATCGTTGTTCTAGGCAGCGATCGCCGCCCCGATTGGGATGATTGGCACACCGATGTAGTTCAGGTCGTTTCCATCCAACCGATGGTGCCAGCGGTAACAGTGTTATCCATCCCACGCGACCTTTACGTCTACATCCCCGACTTCTGGATGAGCCGCATCAACTTCGCCGATATGTACGGTGAACTCTACAATTACGAAGGCGGCGGGCCGGCCCTGATCCAACAGACGATGTTATACAATCTGGGCATCCCCATAGATCACTACGTGCGCACCGATTTCGACGGTTTCATCGGCATAGTGAACGCGCTGGGCGGTATCGAAATTCCGGTGCATTGCCGCCTGGAGGATCATTGGCCATACCCCGACGAGAACGGCGAGTATCCCATCAAGGTGCTGGAGCCCGGCGTGCATCATATGGACGGCGAGACAGCACTATGGTACGCTCGTTCCCGAAAAACGTCAAGCGTCTTCGCTCGTGAATGGCGCCAACAACAGGTGCTGCAAGCCATCTGGCGTAAGTCGCGCAGCCTCGACCTGTTGCCCCATCTGCCCCAACTCTGGGAACAATTCCGAGGCATGATCGTCACAGATATGACCTTCGAGGATATGGTACGGATCGCGGAAGTGGCCTTCCGCCTCGACGAGCAGAACGTGCGCTTTCGCAACATCGGCTATGGGCAAGTGATCCCCTGGACGACGCCCAAGGGCGGATCGGTCTTCTTGCCCAACTGGGAGGAGATCGAGCCGGTGGTGAGCGAGGCGCTGGGGCCGGTGCCGCAGGGACGGGTCTGGCGAACGCTACAAACTGTGGAAGTGTGGAATGGGACCGCCAACGCGAATTGGGACCGTCTGGCCGCTGACCGGCTCTTCCGAGAGGGATTCGTCGCCGTCATCGGGGAGCCTGACCGACACGACTATGCCCAGATGCAGCTTCAGGATTTCACAGACACATCCAAAGGAAGCGCAATACCCTACTTGCAGTGGATGTTCAACGTTTCTGGAGAGAACGTCATCTCCGCCCCCGATCCAGGCGCGAACGCGCAGTACCGCCTCATCATCGGGGCCGATTATCAGACCTGTGATAAGCCGTAGCACACCCAGGTTTCTTCAGCGGAATCATTCAGTGGTTGACAAGCCGTCCATCCTGTGCTACTATATCAGGCGAAGGTGACTTATGGTGAAATATCTTCACACAACCCCCACCCCTAGCAGCCCGCAGCCGTCCCCGTTTTTGGGGTTCGGTTAGGGCTGTCTGGTCGCCTCAAGCATAACCTGTTGTCATGCCAGCCCTCCGAATCCGGAGGCTGGCTTTTATTTTTTGTCATAGCAGTTCGGGCCTTTCGCCCGATTACCATACATTGAGGAGATGAACGGATGAAATTCGCACAGCTCTTTGGACGCACACTACGCGAAGCCCCCTCGGGAACGCAACTGACCAGCCACAAGCTGGCGTTGCGTGCCGGGCTGGTACGCTTTCTGGGCTCCGGGCTCTACAGTTACCTGCCTCTGGGCTGGCGCGTGGCGCGGAAGATCGAAAATATCCTGCGCGAGGAGATGGACGCCCTCGGAGCACAAGAAATGCTCATGCCCGTGCTGCACCCGGCCGAACTATGGCAGGCGACGGGCCGCTGGGATAGCGTCGGTCCAGCGTTGGTGCGCGTGAAAGATCGCCGTGATCGCGACTACGCTTTGGCGATGACACACGAGGAGACCGTCGCCGAACTGACGCGGCATGAAATAAGATCCTACCAGGATCTGCCCAAGGTGATCTACCACATCCAGACCAAAATACGCGACGAGCCGCGCCCACGCGGTGGGCTGCTGCGCGTGCGCGAGTTCCGGATGAAAGACGCCTACAGCCTGGACCTTGACGCCGCAGGACTGGATGAGTTCTATCCGCGCATCATCGCGGCCTACGAGCGCATCTTCGAGCGCTGCGGGCTCGATCCCATCCCCGTCGAGGCCGACACGGGAATGATGGGCGGGGCCGATTCCCACGAGTTTATGCTGCCCCACCCCGACGGCGAAGATGTGTTCATACAATGTGCCGACTGCGGATATGCGGCCAATGCCGAACGGGCCGAGTTCCGGCTCCCCGAGGTCGAGAAGCAGCCATTGGAGGAGACGGATCCCGTCGCTACCCCCGGATGTGAGACTATCGCGGATGTGGCCGATTTCGTCGGGGTGCCGACGAGCCAGACGCTGAAGGCCGTCTTCTACGCCAAGGATGGCGAAGAACTGGTGCTGGTCATCATCCGCGGCGATCTGGACGTAAACGAGACGAAGCTCAGGAACGTCCTGGGCGGGGCGCAATTTGAGCCCGCCGAGGAGGAACAAGTTCGGGCGGTGGGCGTCGAGCCTGGTTACGGCTCGCCGGTGGGTCTGGAGGTGAGGGAATCCCTCGATGGAGCGGGAGTGTTGGTCGTGGCCGACCGATCCATTGAAATGGGAAGCAATTTCGTAGCTGGAGCGAACCGACACGGCTATCACCTCACCGGGGTCAACTATCCCCGCGATTTCTCCGTCACGATCCTGGACGACATCGCGCAGGCGGAAGCGGGTTTTCTATGCCCCCACTGCGACGGTACTTTGGCGGCGGAGCCGACCATTGAGCTGGGCCACTGTTTCAAGCTGGGCACACATTACGCCGAGTCGGTCGACGCGACCTACACGGACGTCGAGGGGAATGAGCAACCTGTGATGATGGGCTCCTACGGCATAGGTGTGGGTCGCTTGATGGCCACCGTCATCGAGATGCACAATGATGAGTATGGTATCATCTGGCCGCCCTCGCTGGCGCCATTCGATGTCCATTTGATGATGCTGGGCACCGACGAGGAGGTGCACAGTCAGGCCGACGCAGTCTACGAGCAGCTACAGGAGGCTGGCTTCGAGGTGGTATACGACGACCGCGAGGAGAGCGCGGGGGTCAAATTCACCGATGCGGACCTGATCGGCTGCCCGGTGCGGGCGACGGTGAGTCGACGCAGCCTGAAAGCGGGTGGCGTCGAGTTAAAGGCACGCTGGGAGAAGGAAGAACGAGTTGTCTCCTTGGAGGATTTGGAGGAGCAAATAGGGGAGTTGATAGAGGCTTTCTAGTACAGTTCGGCGGAAGTTCCCCCATCAGTTTGTGCTCGAAGGGGATCGCCAGATCCCTTTCAACCCCCCGTTTTGGGACGATTTTCGTCGCGCAGAGCCGGGATCTGGCGATCCCTGGCGAGCGTAAACTGGTGGATGATTTACGCCGAGATGTACTAGCCTTCTGATTCCTCGACCAGGGCCACGATGCGCTCGTAGCCTTCCTCGATCAGTTGCTCCAGTTCCTCGGCGATGTAGGCGTATTCCATCGGCGAACCGCCATATGGGTCGGAGATGTCATATTTTCCGTCAATCATCTCGCTGAGTAAGTAGATCTTATGCACCTGATCGGGGAAGGTCGCGGTCAGCATATGGACGTGATCCTGGGCCATCGCCAGCACCAGATCGGCCTCCACCATCAGTTCACGGTTTACGCTGCGCGCGCGGTGAGGGCTTATATCGATATCGCGCAAAGCCATCTCCTCGATGGCGTATGCACTGGCCGCCCGTCCATCAGCGGCCCAAGTGCCGGCTGAGCCCACTTGCCATTCACGACGATCTGGGTCCTGGTCGAGCCGCGCGCGCAGCAAAGCCTCGGCCATGGGCGAGCGGCAAAGATTTCCGGTGCAGATGAAGAGAATCGTTGGCATTATTTCACCTCGTTGTTCAATTCGAGCGCCTCGGCCAGCGCCATCAGTCCGCCAGCCACCACTGAATGTCCACCCAGTACCACCGGTATGCGAGCCGATGCAGCAGCGCGGGTCAAGCGCCGCAGGAATGGCTCGCTTATCCTCTGCCAGCGGTAGAGATCGGAGTTGTAGCGATCAATCGTCGACGGCCACAGACCCCTGGACGCCAAAATAACACGGTTGTCAAACAAGACACCGTTGGTCAGAGCGGCCAATTCATCAAAGAAGCCCTCGACGCCGACCAATGATAAGTAATCCGCCAGCAGTGACCTTACCTGCCCTCGCTTCTGTCGACCACTAGCGCGCATGCCCCGCTCCTCGGCGAAGACACGTACCCAACAGCGCGTTGCCCGTCCCAAAGCATCCCACGCCGTCGATGAGACGCGCCCAATGATTGCCAGACTCCCGCCCTCACGGGCCATCTCGACGAGCACTCCATCGAGCTGTGGCGTTTCCCATCCCAACCGGTCGAGACAACGACGCAAATGTGGCCCAATCTGAGGATGAAGATGGGCGATCAAGAGGTCCGCCGGTGTGTCGATATCGAAGCGTGTAGCGGCCGCGGCTTCCATGCCAGAGACGGGCCAAGCCTTATCATTAGCCAACGCCCAAGCCACGGCATTATCGTTCGCTTGAGACGCGATCAGGGGCAAAGCTTCACTTGCATTTGTGAATCCCACCCAATCACAGGAGTGGATATTGTTGGTGATTACCAGTCGCTCCGCCCGCGCTAACTGCTCCAGCATCTCGCCCCATTGCTGGACGCTCATCAGGGGAGCGGATGCGCCACCGCTATATAGCACACGCTCGGCATTGTGACGCTCGATCAATCCAGCCAAACGTTTCCCGAAGTGAAAGGGAGGCTCAGGCGGGTCTATGTCCAACTCAACTGGCAATTCGGCCAACGTCTCCCCCCAAGCAGGGTCATCGGTGGCGAGAACAACTTGATCGATCTGTCCAGTGCGCAGCACACGCTCCAGCAGATCGCGAGCGGCAGCCCGATGTGCAGCGGCCAAAGCCTGCTCCACCTCGCTCTCACCCCATCCCCCAATCAGAAGCACGAACGTTATCCTCGCCGACACTTTCTCAATTCCTCTATTCGTCGAGAAAGGGCTCGCTTGATCGGCCGAGCCCCTTCTCTTGACACTTAGTCTATATCCAAAAGCCCATAGTCAGCTTCAAGTGTTTAATCTTGCCAGCCTTTTAGCCAACCTGTGGCTGGAGCAAGCCGTAGTTGCCATCCCGTCGTCTGTAGACGGTGTTGATATTGCCATCCTCCGCATTCAAGAAGACGAAGAAATGATGGCCCAACAACTCCATTTGTTCAACAGCCTCTTCCGGTACCATGGGGCGAACCTCAAAGCGCTTGATGCGGACGATCTCGGGTTCCGGGTCTTCCTCAATAGGAGGAGCAATGGGGAGTTCATCCGCCCCTGAATGCCATCGATCCTGGCGTTTACCCTTGTAGCGCGCGATCTGTCGATACATCTTATCCAACACAGCATCAATTGAAGCAAACATGTCACCCGTGCGCTCCTCCGCTCTAAGGATTGTGCCACGGGCCCAAACTGTCAGCTGCGCGACTTGCCGATCGGCATCACTGCGCGTATCCTCAACAGTCAAGTCGATGCGCGCTTCATCAATGCTGGGCAAGTAGCGATCTAACTTCTCGACCTTACCCTCTACGTACTCTCTCAAACGCGGCGTCATATCCAACTTTCGAGTAAACACAGACAGTTCCATAGCTATCTCCTTACTAATAACGACACTAGTTTGTACATTCCTGATGCAACGGGGTATGCTGATCAGTGCGCACGAGCCAGGGTCAAAGCTCGCACAGCACACGCCCCTCCTGCCCGCAAAGCCACAGCGCACGCTTCCAGCGTGGAGCCAGTAGTGCAGACATCGTCAATCAACAGTACTCGTTTACCGTCTATCGCGCCCTGAGAGACGCAGCGGAAAGCATCGCGCACGTTCTCCATCCTTTGACGAGCGTTCAGTTCAACTTGTGGCGCTGTGGCACGCTGGCGCTTCAGCAGTCGATCGTCGACTATCAGGTTGACGCGAGCGGCTAACTCGCGGGCCAGTAGTGTGGCTTGATTATAGCCCCGTTCGCGCAAACGAGCGATGTGTAGCGGAACAGGTATCACAACATCGACCGGTACGGGATGCTCAATCCAATATGAAGCCATCAACTCGCCCAAAGGTTCCGACAATGCTGTAAGGCCATTGTACTTGAAACGATGCACAGCCTTGCGCACCACGCCCTCGAAATAAACAGCGGTCCGGATTTGGGTGATCTGCAGAG
>CAZANJ010000166.1:0-6651 GCA_964486415.1 uncultured Anaerolineales bacterium | reverse complement strand
GAGGATGTAGGGCGGGTTTCCATACCCGCCGATTTTTGAATCGCTTCGAAATCCCGGTTTCGCTAACCGCCAACTAATGGGAGCGCGGCTGAAGATTCAGCCGCGCTCCCACTGGCACGCCTTCGGGACTATGATACAATAGAAGCACCCGTAACCTGCAACTTGCAACTTATAACCCACAATGAACTTAATCAACTGGTTTCTAGCCCTAATCCCCCTTCTGATCGTGCTCGTGCTGATGCTGCGCTTTCAATGGAGCGGCGCAAAGGCCGGGGCGGTTGGCTGGAGCGTCGCTCTTGTCATCGCCGTGCTGCGCTTTGGCACAGGATGGCGCGTGCTGGCCTATGCTCAGCTCAAGGGCGCCCTTCTGACCCTCTTCGTGCTCTATATCATCTGGGCTGCGCTTCTCTTCTACCGCGTCACCGATGAGGCCGGCGCGGTGAGGGCCATCGGCGCCGGCCTCCCGCGCCTCACGCCGGACCGAGGCATGCAAGCGCTGCTCCTGGGATGGGTCTTCAGCAGCTTCCTGCAAGGCGTGAGCGGATTCGGCGTGCCGGTGGCTATCGTGGCACCCTTGATGGCAGGGCTGGGATTCCCCACCACGTCCGCAGTCACCATCCCCTCGGTGGGCCATCCCTGGGCCATCACCTTTGGCTCGCTGGGCGCATCCTTCTTCGCGCTGATAGCAGCGACGGGCCGGGCCGGGGCCACCCTGGCACCTTGGTCAGCCATAATGCTGACGCTGGCTTGCTTCTGCTGTGGCACGGCGACACTCTGGGCCGCCGGTGGCTGGCCCACGCTGCGTAACGGACTGATCCCCCTGCTCCTCATCGGAACAGCGATGTCCGGAGCGCAGTACCTGACCGTGACCAACGGGATGTGGTCCATCGGCGGGATGATGGGAGGCCTGGCCGGGCTGGCGGTGGGGGTGACGTGGGCGCGGCTGAAGCGCGGACCGATGGAGCCACAAGAATCCACATCGCCCGCCTCAAAGAGCCTGGAGGGCGAAATGGCGCTGGGATGGGCGCTAGTGCCTTATGGCATCCTGATCATAATCGTACTGACGGCCCAACTGGTACCACAGATTCACGACTTCCTGGGCCAGGTGGTGCTCCGCGTCCAGTTCCCTGAACTATCCACCACAAAGGGCTGGGTCACACCGGCGGAGACGGGACGCACCATCAACCTCTTCGGCCACGCCGGGGCGCTGCTGAGCTATGCCTCGCTCCTCACCTACGTGCTGTTTCACCTGCGGGGGAATTATGGACCCGGCGTCGCGCGCCGCATCGCGAGTGGCGTAGTGCGACGGGCCACACGCTCCAGTCTGGGCACGGCGGCGATGGTGGGCATGGCGGTGACCATGCAGCACGCGGGGATGACCTACCTCCTGGCCAAGGGATTAGCGCAGGTAGCGGGGCCGATCTTCCCCCTGGTCGCCCCCTTCATCGGCGCCCTGGGCGCATTTATGACCGGCTCCAACACCAACTCCAACGTCGTGCTCGGCGATTTACAGCAGAGCGTGGCGGCGCTGACCGGCCTGAACCCGCTCATCATCCTGGCGGCCCAGACGGCCGGCGCGGCCATCGGATCGGCCACCGCTCCAGCGAAAGTGATCGTGGGGTGCAGCACGGTGAAAGCGGAGGAGGGGCCAGCGCTGAAGGCCGTGCTGCGCTATGCCGTGGTCATCCTGCTCGTCCTGGCCGCCGCGACCGGCGCCGCGATCTATCTCTAACTCTAAATCTAAAGGAGCGCTTCCAGCAACTGGCGGGCGAGCGTCTTGGCGCCGGGCTCGACATCGCCGACCGGCCCCACGCAGGCGGGACAGCCAGCGCTACAGGGGCAATCCCTCACTTGCTCCAGCGCCGCCGTCAACAGCTCATCCCGTATCTCGTAGAGCTGTGCGCTCAGCCCGACGCCGCCGGGCATATTGTCGTAAAGCGTCACGGTCGGGCTCACCGTGGCCCGTGTCTCCACCGCCGAGCCCAGATCCCCCGGAGCGCACATCAGATGGAGCGGCGCCAGATTCCTCAGCAGATAGGCCAACCCGCCCAAAGCCCCGCGCGTTCCCCGCGCTCGCTCCGCGCGCCGATGACAGTTGGAGCAGAGCGTGATCAGATTCTCCAGCCGATTGGCGAGCTTATATAAATCATTTTCACCTGGGACGTAGCCAAAGGTCCGAAAAGGCGTCACGTGGTGCACATCGTGCTGGCGCTCCTCCCGTTCCGGGGCGCCGCATTGTTGACAGCGGTAGCCATCGCGGGCGCGGGCGGCCTCCCGCTGAGTCGACCAGTTCGGGCCGTAGTCGATCCGCGGCCGGAGCACGCCGGCTTCCTGCAACTCCTTCGTCAGTTCCTCGGATAGCGTCAACCAGTAGCCCACGGTGCGCATCCGCTGCTCCGGCAGATCGATGGGCGCCCAGCCCAACGTCTCGTGAGTGTACCGCTTGACCCGTCGGTAACCGGTCGCGCGGGAGGTGACGAGTAGCTCGCCGTAGGCATGAACTACACCTTGGCCCGCGCCGCTTTCCTCTTCCGCGCTGATAGCGGCGGATGAAGTGGTGCGCATCACGTCCAGCACCTCCACCTCCGTCGTGGCCGCGGCGCGAGTGTAATAATCCAGCCTATCCGGGCGCACACGCGCGACTCCCTCCTCCCAATCCAGCGCCTCGACCACGTATGCCTCACCGCCGTGGAGATAGACCGCGCCCGCGTGGATCAGGGCCGGAGCGCTGGGGCGATCCATCTCGCCGATCACCTCCGGAGCGCCTTCCTCATCCCCCACAGTCTGGATGATGATATTATCGGGCGAGTTGGTGCGCAGCGAGAGCCGCGCCGCCGGATAGCCCTCACCGATCCAGGTGTAATTCCCGTGGTGGCGGTGAAGCAGATCCTCGTCGGCCAGCGCCTCCAGAACCTCCTCGACATCCTCGAAGCGGCCAAAAGATTCGCCACGCTCGAAGGGCAACTCGAAAGCCGCGCAAGCCAGGTGATTGACCAGCACGGCCAGATTGTCGGGATCGAGCAGCGCGTGCTCGACCGGCTGGCCGAAGAAGTATTCCGGGTGAGTGATGAGATACTGATCGAGAGGCAAGGCGCTGGCGATCAGCGTCGCGCTGGCCTGAGCATGTCGCCCGTATTGTCCATCGGAAGGCCTGCGGCCAGCGCGGCCGGCCTGTTGCCACGTGCTGGCGATGGTGCCCGGATAGCCCGTCATTATACAGGCGCTCAGTTGGCCGATGTCGATGCCCAGCTCCAGCGCGTTGGTCGCGACCACACCACGCACGCGCCCCTCGCGCAGACCGCGCTCGATGGCGCGCCTCTCCTGGGGCAGATAGCCGCCGCGATAGCCCTGAATGGCCCCGCCGGGCATCTTCCCACTCATACCATCGCGCAAGTATCCGAGCAACAACTCCACGGTCAGGCGGGCGCGGGCGAAGATGATAGTCTGCACGTCGGCCTTCAGGAAGCGAGCCGCGATGTCCTTGGAGACCAGCGTGGAGCTGCGCCGGATACCGAGCTCCTGATCGACCATGGGCGGGTTGTAGAAGACGAAGTGTTTCTCCCCCCGTGGCGCACCGTCGTCGTCCACCAGCGTGACCGGCGCCTCGACAAGGCGCTCGGCCAGTTCGCGCGGATTGGCGATGGTGGCCGAGGCGCATATGAACTGCGGATCAGTTCCATAGAAGCGGCAGATTCTTCTCAGCCGCCGCAGCACGTTCGCCACGTGCCCGCCGAAGACGCCGCGATAGACATGCAGCTCATCGAGCACCACGTAGCGCAGATTGCTGAAAAAGCGCATCCAGCGCGTGTGGTGGGGCAGGATGCCGATGTGAAGCATATCCGGATTGCTCACCAGCAGCCGCGCCTCGTTGCGAATGGTGGGCCGCTGTGAGGAGGGTGTGTCGCCGTCATAGGGGCGCACGGCGATGGGAGATGGAATGTGGGAGGTAATGGATCTAAGCTCGGAGAGCAGATTTTGGAGATTGGCGATCTGATCGTGGGCCAGCGCCTTGGTGGGGAAGAGATAGAGGGCGCAAGCGTCGGGATCGTTGAGCAGCGTGTTAAGAATGGGCAGATTGTAGGCCAGCGTCTTGCCGGAGGCAGTGGAAGTGGCGAGCACCACGTTTTCGCCCGCCAGCGCTGCCTCGATGGCCTGGGCTTGATGGCTGTAGGGCTGCTCGATGCCTTGCGTCTGGACAGTAGCGACGATGCGCGGATCGAGCACCCTGGGCCAAGGATCGCTGCGGGCCATACGGGCCGGGATGCGCTGCCAGGTGGTCACGCAGCGCATGAAGGCGGGATCTTGCCGGAAAGCGTTCAGGACATCAGAAAGGTTGAGGTTCATAATGTGCCCCATTATAAGCCGTGCGGCGCGGGAGGCAAGCGGAGAATGGCATTCCGTGTAGGGAATGGTATAATACCTATCAAGAAGACGCTGCGAGAGCGTCCATATCAAGGAGGGAGACTGATGGAGATCAGGGACAAAACCGAGCATGACCCCGTGGCCGATATGTACCAGGCGGATGCCTATATGCGCTGGGCATTGGAGGCCGCCGAAGAGGTCGTCGGCAAGAAAGGTCTGGCCATCGTCCTGCGTGACGCTGGTCTGGAGCGATTCATCGACAACTACCCGCCCAACGAGCTGAAGTTCAGTGGCGACATCACACTTGGCGATTACGCCGCTCTCAACGCTGGCCTGTTCAATTTCTTTGGAAGGGCGGGCAAAAGTATGGTCATACGTATCGGCAGGCTGTCAACGCTGCGTGCGATCAAGGAGCAGGGCAAGTTATTTGGCGTCGCTACCGCGGTAGCCTCCAAGTTACTACCTCTTCCCACCCAACTCAAGATCGGCGTGGGGAATATACAGAAGGGATTCCGCGAGCTCTGGCAGTCCGCCGGGCAGGATTTTCGCGTGAGGGCCGAGGATCGAGGCGACAAGCTGGCCTACATCACCGAGACTTGCTCCGTATGCGCCGGAAAACAGTCCGACGAGCCCATGTGCTGGCTCTGGAACGGCGTGCTCCAAGAGAGCACCAAATGGCTGACCGGCAAGGAGTTCGAAATCAGGGAAGTGGAATGTCGGGCGATGGGCGCTCCTGCCTGTGTGTGGGAAGTCAGCAAGAAGCCCAAAGAATAACAAACCTAATGCTAAATCGAGACACTGTAGACGCCGTGTTGTTCGACCTGGATGGCACACTGATGGACACCGACGACCAAGCTGTGGAGCGGCTGGCGCTTCGGCTGCAAAAGCTACGCTGGCCCCACCCGCACCGGGCAGCTCGCCGCTTATTTATGGCCCTGGAGTCGCCGGGCAATGCCATCTTGACTTTACTGGATATGTTCAGGTTGGATGGGCCCACGATGGGGCTCTTCAACCGGCTCCGCCGCTGGCGAGGCGCTTCCACCAAGGGGAACTTTCGCATCGTCGCGGGTGTCGAGGGTATGCTGGCCGAATTGGACGGGCGTTATCGCCTCGCCGTCGTCACCACACGGGAAGCGCACGAAGCGGAGGCTTTCCTCGATCAGTATGACCTGCGCGAGCGCTTCGAGGCCATCGTGACCCGCGAGAGCACCTGGCGGCTGAAGCCCCATCCGGAGCCCATTCGGTATGTGGCCGAGATGCTCGACGTGCCTGTCGAGCGATGCGTGATGGTCGGAGACACCACGGTGGACGTGCGGGCTGCGCGGCGCGCTGGCGCCAAGGCGGTCGGCGTGCTCTGCGGCTTCGGCGAGCGAGAGGAGCTGGAGCGATGCGGTGCCCAGGCCATCCTGGAATGCACTTCCCAGCTCTCATCGCTGCTCTAGTTACTGCTAGAGTTCAAGGCAAAAGATGAACACAAACGTTTTTTACGCTCAAATGGAGACACCGATTGGGCCCATATGGGTGGCCTCGACCGACAAGGGAATCTGCGCGGTAGGGCTGGGCGCGGAGCAACCTGAAGACATCTTCGGTTGGCTGGCCCGGCACGTCGATTCGGGACCACCGCAGGAGAATCCAGGGGCACTGAGCGAAGCGCTGTCCCAACTGCGTGCCTACTTCTCCGGCGATCGCCGCGCCTTCGATCTGCCGCTGGACGTGCGCGGCACCGATTTCCAGCGCAGTGTTTGGGAGCAGGTCGCTCTCATCCCTTACTGTGAGACTGCCTCTTATGGCGAGATTGCACGAGGCATCGGGAGGCCGGAGTCTGCGCGGGCGGTAGGCGCGGCGGTGGGCGCCAATCCACTGCCGATCATTATCCCCTGTCATCGCGTGATCGGCGCCGACGGCTCGCTGACCGGTTACGGCGGCGGGCTGGAGGTCAAGGAGGCGCTGCTGCGGCTGGAAGGCGTCGAACTGTTCTAGAATAGCTCAAAGGTGGCGATAATCCAAGACAATGAATGAAACGCGAAGCAACTACGACGGCGCCTGGAAGGAAGCGTTGGAGCGATATTTTGACGATTTCATGGCTTTTTTCTTCCCCCAGGCCCACTCCGAGATCGACTGGTCCAGGGAATATGAGTTCTTGGACAAGGAGTTACAGCAAGTAGCGCGGGATGCGGAACTTGGGCGGCGTCGCGCGGACAAACTGGCCAAGGTTTGGAGAAGAAACGGTGAGGATGTCTGGGTATTGGTGCATGTAGAGGTACAGAGCCAGGAGGAAAGAGCTTTTGC
>CAZANJ010000165.1:3643-6658 GCA_964486415.1 uncultured Anaerolineales bacterium | reverse complement strand
ACTAAGCGCAGCGGCATACTAAGCGCAGCGGCATAACCCGGCTTCTCGCTGAAAACTCTCAGCATCTCGCTATGAACTTACCCCGCCCCGCGTGTCCGGTGAAGCGCCCCTCTCGATAGATAACTCGCCCCCTGGAAATAGTCGCCTTGACCCGCCCCCGGATTTTCAGCCCCTCGTAGGGCGTATAGCCCGCCAGATAGTGGAGCCCTTCGGCGGCGAGCGTGCTCGTCGGCGCCGGATCGTAGACCACGATGTCGGCATCGGAGCCGGGCAGTAGCGCGCCCTTGCGCGGCCATAAGCCCCAGAGTCGGGCCGGGTTCGCGGAGAGCAATTCGCTCAGCTCAAGAAGCGTCAAGTGGCCCCGGGGCAAATCGGTGGCGAACTCCTCCGCCACGCCATAAGTGTACATCAAAGGCAGCAGTGTCTCCATGCCCGGCAGCCCCCCCGGCGTCTGGGTGAAGTCATCCTGCGCGATTTTCTGCTCCTTGGTGTAATCACAGTGATCGGTGACCAGCAAGTCCACCGCGCCCGCCTCGACCAGGGCCCACAGCCGGTCCAGCTCATCGGCGGCGCGCAGGGGCGGCTGGAGGATGTAGCGCCAGGGCTCCGGCCCCTCGTAGCGGGAACGGTCCAACAGAAGATACTGGGGGCATGTCTCGCAAGAGACCGGCTGACCGTCGTCGCGTGCCTCCGCCACCAGCGCGACGGAGCGGGCGGTGGAGCAATGGCAGATGTGGACCGGGCAACCGGCGGCCTCGGCCAGGAAGATCACGCGCCGGACGGCCTCCTGCTCGGCCAGCGCGGGGCGCGAGCGACCGTGATCGCGCCACCTGTTCTCACCGGCCTCGACCAGCGCCGCCGTCTGGGCGGTGACCAGATCGTCATTCTCGCAGTGGACCAGCGGCAGAAGTCCCAGATCGGCGCACGCCGCCATCAGCCGCAGGATCGTGGCGTCGGCGGCGTAATAGTTGGGCCTGTAGGTGGTGTATAACTTGACGCTGGGCGTGCCCATCTCCATCAGTACGGCGAGTTCATCCTCGCGCCCCGGCGGCAGATCGGTGACCATCACGTGGAAGGCGTAGTCGATCACCGCGTCCTCGGCCTCTGCCAGGCGTGTTTCGACCGCCTCGCGCAGCGTTTGGCCCGGAAACTGGGTGGCGAAATCGACCACGGTGGTGACGCCGCCGCAGGCCGCGGCCCGCGTGCCGATGAGCCAGTCATCGGGTGTCTTATAGACGCCGGTGTCGAGCTGGATGTGGGTATGGGCGTCGATGACGCCGGGCAACACGTAGCAGCCCTCGGCCTCCACCACGCGGGTGTCGTGGGATACGGGCAGCCCGCGCCCGATGGCCTTGATATGCTCCCCCTGGGCCAGCAGATCGGCCTCGAGTACTCCCTGCGGCGTGACCAACGCGCCGCCTCGAACGAGCAAAGTTGCGCTTGATGTCTGTCTCATTTTTGCACCTCAAATCTCTATCCAGATCGGTTCTCGCCTTTCAAACTTCGCCAGGCGCTTGAAGCCCACCGCCTTCGCCATATCCAGCGCCACATCGATGTCGGCGCCGACGGCCTCCGGTTTGTGAGCATCGGAGCCGATGGTGAGAATCTCTCCGCCGAGCTCACGATACCAGCGTAGAATCTCCAAAGAGGGACAGGGCTCCGGCTGCCCCCGGCGCAGCGGCGAGGTGTTGATCTCGATGCCCTTGCCCCGCTCGATCACGGAGCGGAGAGCGGCGCGGATCATATCGGCGTAGGGGCCGGGGCCGTCGTAGTGCTTACCGAACTTACGGGCGTCCCGCTTGACCAGGTCAAGATGGGCCAACACGTCGAAGTCCCCCTCGGCGGTCAGCCGAACTACCTGCTGGAAATAGGCTTCGTATGCCTGGCGCAGCGGTTGCTCGAAGAATCGCTCCTTCCAGGCCGCTTGCATGCCGACCGCGTAATGGGCCGAGCCGAGCACAAAGTCGAAGTCGCCGACTTCGAGCGCGTCAGCGACCTCCTGGGAAAAGAGGTGCGGTTCGCCCGCCTCTATGCCTCTCCGGACGGTCAGCCTACCGGCGTAGCGCTCGCGGCAGCGCGCGATTGCCTTCAGATACTCGTGTGGGCGGAATCCTCCAGGTTCGTGGGGGCCGAAGTCCAGATGATCGGTGAAAGCGATTTCCCTTATACCACGCGCGATGGCCGTCTGGCATGTGGCCTCCATCGCGGCGTCGCTGTCAGAGGAAAATTGAGAGTGAACGTGATAATCTGCGTTATGTTTTATCATATCCCGCTTATTTTACACCCGCTCACGGGTTTGGACAACGGCTTGCCCTGTGCTACAATGAGACTGAGCCAATGGACCCTTGCTCCGGCTGGATCGCCAGATCCAGCTTTCAAGCGATGGATTTGGCAATCCATCGCGAGCGAGTAGGGCGAGAACAAAACCGAAAAGGAGGCCCTAATGGGACGCACGCTACTACTGACCGGTCGGCCCGGCATCGGCAAGACCAGCATCATCCAGGCCGTCGTCGAAGTGTTAGGTGACCGCGCCGGCGGCTTCTACACCGAGGAGATACGCGGGCCAGGCGGACGCAAAGGCTTTCGCCTGGTCACGCTGGACGGGCGGGAGGCGATAATGGCCCACGTGAACCTGCGCGGCGGCGGGCGCCCGCGCGTCAGCCGCTACGGCGTGGACGTGAAGGCCATCGAAAAAGTGGGCCTCTCCTCACTCCGCCGCGCGATGGAGGCCGGGAAGCTCCTCGTCGTGGATGAGATCGGCAAGATGGAGCTTTTCTGCGGCCCGTTCAAGGACGCAGTGCTCCAGGCCATCGGGGGGCCGTACACGGTGCTCGCGACGGTGATGAGCAAACCCAACCCCTGGGTTGAAGCGCTCAAGGCGATGCCTCGCATCGAGACCTGGGAGGTTACTTTCGAGAATCGGGATGAACTGCCGGAGCGAGTGCTCGAATGGCTCAAGCGTTGACGCCTGGATTAAATGCGGTACAATAGAATTGAGTATTGAGGTTGAGGGTT
>CAZANJ010000165.1:0-3543 GCA_964486415.1 uncultured Anaerolineales bacterium | reverse complement strand
TTGAGGTTGAGGGTTAAGGTTGAGGTTGAGAGTTGAGGTTAGGAGGATGAGATGGATAGTAAAACAGGCACGGATAAAGTGAAGCGCGGTTTGGCGCAGATGCTCAAGGGCGGCGTGATTATGGACGTGGTAAATGTTGAGCAAGCGCAGATCGCGGAGGAGGCCGGCGCTTGCGCGGTGATGGCGCTGGAGCGCGTTCCGGCGGATATTCGCGCTCACGGCGGCGTGGCGCGCATGGCCGATCCGGAGAAAATCATCCAGATTATGGAAGCGGTCTCCATCCCGGTGATGGCCAAATGTCGCATCGGCCATTTCGTCGAGGCCCAGATCCTGGAAGCGCTGGGCGTGGATTATATCGACGAGAGTGAGGTGCTCACTCCCGCCGATGAGGAACATCACGTTGATAAGTGGAAGTTCACGGTGCCCTTCGTCTGTGGCTGTCGCAACCTGGGTGAGGCGCTGAGGCGCATCGGCGAGGGCGCGGCGATGATCCGCACCAAGGGCGAGGCCGGTACCGGCAACGTGGTCGAGGCAGTGCGCCACGCCCGCGCGGTGCTGGGGGAGATCCGCCGTCTGTCAGTGATGCCGCCGGAGGAATTGATGGCCTACGCCAAGGGGATCGGTGCGCCCCACGAACTGGTGGCGGAAGTGGCCCAAGCGGGCCGTCTGCCGGTGGTGAACTTCGCCGCCGGTGGCGTCGCCACGCCGGCTGACGCGGCCTTGATGATGCAATTGGGCGTGGACGGTGTCTTCGTGGGCAGCGGCATCTTCAAGAGCGGTGATCCCGTCCGGAGGGGCCAGGCCATCGTCCAGGCGGTCACGCATTACGACGATGCGGAGGTTCTGGCCGAAGTGAGCCGCAACCTGGGCGAGGCGATGGTGGGCATCGACATCAGCGAGATTCCGGAGCAGGAGCGGCTCGCAGTGCGGGGATGGTAACCGAGGAGATCACCATCCGTCGAGTCACCAGCGCTGACATCCCCGACCTGGTGCGGTTGCGCCGAGTGATGTTCGAGGCGATGGGCTTCGACGACGTGGCGCAACTGGAGGCCAACGATGAAGCCGCGATGGCCTACTTCTCTGAGGCCATTCCCGCCGATGAGTTCTATGGCTGGCTGGCGCTTACGCCATCGGGAGAGGCGGTTGGCAGTGGGGGCGTGGTCATCGATCAGCATCCGCCCGGGCCGAACAATCTATCGGGCCGCATCGGGTATATTATGAGCGTGGTCACCGTTCCCGACTATGGCCGTCGCGGTATCGCACGCCGCATTATGCAGATTATGCTAGCGTGGCTGAAGGGACAGGGAATCCAGCGTGTGACGCTGCATACGACGGAAGTGGGTCGGCCATTGTACGAAGAGCTGGGGTTTGAGGATGGTAACGAGATGCGGTTGGATTTGGAGAAGGAAAAGTGAAAATCGGCATCTTAGCCCTACAGGGTGCTTTCATTGAGCACGAGAATATCCTGGCCCACCTCGGCGTCGAACCGGTCGAGGTGCGGCTGCCGCGCCACCTGGAGGGACTGGATGGCTTGATCATCCCCGGCGGCGAATCGACCGCCATCGGCAAGCTGGCCGTGAGGTGGCAGCTGGTGGAGCCAATTCGCGCCCTGGCCCAAGCGGGGCGTCCCTTGTGGGGCGCTTGCGCCGGGACTATCTTAATGGCCAAGGAGATAGTGGACGGAGATCAGCCATTGCTTGGGTTGATGGACATCACCGTGCGCCGCAACGCCTTCGGCCGCCAGGTGGATAGCTTCGAGGCCGATTTGATGATACCCGTGCTGGGAGAGGCGCCCTTTCACGCTGTCTTCATCCGCGCGCCGCTGATCACAACCACCGGAGAGGGCGTGGAAGTAGTGGCCCGTCTGGAGAATGAAACGGTCGTGGCGGCCCGCCAAGGGAACTTGCTAGCGACCGCGTTCCATCCCGAGCTGACCGATGATGATCGGTTCCATCGCTATTTCCTCACACTAGCAGAAGAGAAGCCCGGTTATGCCGCTGCGCTTAATGAAAAATATGAACGAAACGAACGAGACTCTGTACAATCACATAACGGATGACCTGGACGCAATGATGAGCGTCCTGACGGAGGACATTCGCTCCGCCGTGCGACGCATCGACCGGCGGGATGAGTTGCTGGAAGTGATCCTGGACCTGGGCCGGGTGCCTACTGCCCGTTATACCGACCGGGAGATCGTGCTACGGGAGGCCGAGGTGACCCGCCCGGAGATCCAATACGTGGTGGACCGCGTCGGTGAGTTCGATGCCGACAATCGCGCGGGCATCGCCCGCACGCTCCATCGCATCGCGGCCATCCGCAACCGCAAGGGAGACGTCGTCGGGCTGACCTGCCGCGTGGGCCGCGCTGTCTATGGCACCATCTCCATCATCCAGGACATCGTCGAGAGCGGCAAGAGCATTCTCCTGCTGGGACGCCCCGGCGTGGGCAAGACTACAATGTTGCGCGAGGCGGCTCGCGTGCTGGCGGAGAAGAAGCGCGTCGTCATCGTCGACACCTCCAACGAGATCGGCGGCGACGGCGACATCCCCCATCCGGCTGTCGGACGGGCCCGACGCATGCAGGTCGAGATGCCCTCACTCCAGCATGAGGTGATGATCGAGGCGGTGGAGAACCACAACCCCGAAGTGATCATCATCGACGAGATCGGGCGCGAGATGGAGGCACTGGCCGCGCGCACCATCGCCGAGCGCGGCGTGCAGCTCATCGCTACCGCCCACGGCAACACGCTGGATAACTTGCTGCTAAATCCCACACTCTCCGATCTGGTGGGTGGGGTGGAGAGCGTGACCCTCTCCGATGAGGAGGCGCGTCGCCGCAAGACCCAGAAGACCATCCTGGAGCGGCGTTCCCCGCCGACTTTCAGCGTGCTGATCGAGATTCAGGATCGGCAACAACTCTTGGTCCATCACAGCGTGGCGGAGTCGGTGGACACTCTGCTCCGAAATCGGCAGCCATCGAAAGTGGAGCTGCGCTATCGGGACACCGAGGGGGAGATACACACCGAGAAAGCGGCGCCCGTGTCCCTGGCGGAGCGAGATGAGATTAGCCGTCGAACTGCTCCAGCGCCGCGGGCACAGTCCGCGCCCGTGCAGCTACGAGATAGGGAGCCGGTGCGCATCTTCCCCTATGGCATCGCGCGGAATCGACTGGAGCAAGCGGCTCAACGAATGCACGCGCCCGTCCAATTGATGAAGGATCTGAGCCAGGCCAGCCTTATGATCACCACCAAGCGCTTCTATCGCAAGCGCCCGCGCGTGGTTGTGGACGCGGAGCAGCGCGAATTGCCCATCTACGTCTTACGCGCCAACACCGTCTCGCAGATGGAGGCTTGCCTGCGCGATATCTTCGACCTGGATGATGGTGAGGATGCTTTGCGCCAGGCGCTGCGAGAGGCCGAGGAGGCCATCCGGTCGGTGCTGAAGGGGAGCGAGGAGGTGGAGCTTTCCCCCCAGAACTCCTACGTCCGCCGTCGACAACACGAGTTGGCCCGCGATGCGGAACTGGCATCGAAGTCATACGGGC
>CAZANJ010000164.1:0-6744 GCA_964486415.1 uncultured Anaerolineales bacterium | reverse complement strand
AGTAACAAAATTATCAATGCCAAGCAGTAAAAATTAAGTCAGAGAGTCTGCAGGTCAGAGAAGAGACCCCAGAAGTGCTCGCACTAATTCCGCCCAACTTGATGGTGCCAGCACAGGATTGCTGTGAGGCACCCCTGGTCGCGTAGGATTCCAACTCAAATGAAACACACCCTAATTATTTCTCTGAAACTCTCTAATTGCAGAGTGTTCATTCAAAAATGCCCGCGCCTTCTGTAGATCAAGCACGTCGGCCTTTTCGCCAAACTCCCCATAGATGTCAGACAGCAGTTTCTGCGCCTCGCCCTCTCGGCCCTGTCGCCGCCACAGACGATAGAGAATCATCGCTGCTCGCAATTCCCACGATTTGGCTCGTTGGAGGCGAGCGATCTCAATGGCGTGGCGCAGGCAATCCTCGGCCTCAACGCGTGATCCATCCTCCATCAGCAATTCTCCCTTGCGCAGATAAAGCTCCGCCTCGAAGTGGCGCTCGTCGTTCTCCTCCACCAGCGCCAGCGCCTCCTCCGCCACGCTCAGCCCCTCCCTGACCTCCCCCGCGTTTCTACAGGCCTCGATGAAGTTGGCCAGTTGCTGCGTGTGGGAGGCCATGATGCCCATCTTCTTGCAGGCCGTCACGCCCTCGCGCACGCTGGCAAGCCCCTCCTCCATCCGCCCTCGCTCGGTCAGCACCCGGCCTTTGACGCACAAGCCCCAGGCCCGATAGAGTGGAAATCCTTGCTCCTCCCAAAGTCGCAGCAACTCCTCCGCATCTGCCAGCGCCAGATCATACTTCCCACAGAGCAAGTGTATCACGCAACCGGCTATGCCCAGAGCGAATCCCAGACTAAAGGGGTGGTCCAACTGGCAAGCGAGGGACAGCGTCTCCGTGGTCAGTCGCAGCGCCCGGCCCGGGTATCCCAGGAACCAGTGAACCCAACACAGATAAGCCTTGCAGGTCACTCTCAGGTCTTGACCGATGGGGATCGCCAGGGGATGATGCCGCTGCGGATCGTAGCCGACCAGGGCACGCTCGAGATGGGCCTGGGCCTGGTTGAACTCCCCCAGGTACAACAGGGATATTCCCCGCGTCATATGAGCCACTGCTACCTGCGCCGGATCCTCCATCTGGCGGGCAAGGATGAGGAGCTGCTCCGCCAGATCGAATGCCTTGCGATGCTCCGCCTGTGGCATGTCAAAGCTCCACTGGAAAAGCAAGCTCTGAAAAGTTTCCCTTACATCCCCCAGTTGCTGGCTCAGCTCGCGGGCGCGGGTGTAGGCTTGACCTCTTTCCGGAGCCCCGTAGCTTTTGAGCGCCTGAAGTGGAGTGCCGAGGGCGATTTGCAGCGCCAGTTCCTTGCGGGCACGTTCGGGCGATTCCGGCAGGGTTCTGAGCAATTCGATTCCTCGCGTGTAATGCACGATGGCCTCCTGGTGAGCGGACATCTGTACCGCTCTTCTCCCCGCTCGGAGCAAGTAATCGGCCGCCTTGTCGATCATGCCTGCCGCCTCGAAGTGGTGGGCCAGGTGTATGATCACGTCTGACCCCTTACATAGCTTTTCCAGTGTATTTCCTATGGCCTCGTGCAATCGCGCCCGCTCCACCTCGTCCAGATGATTGTACAGATATTTCTGGAACAGATAATGCTGGAAGCGATAGCGTGACAGCCGCTGCCCACTCGCCCGCCGCAGGCTCTGGGCTACCACCAGACGGTGGCGCTTGCTCAGCGGGCCGCTCAAAAGCCGGGTGATCTCGCCCTCTTCGAGCCCCTGCACGCGCGCTATCACCTCGGCGGTGAATTCCTCCCCCTCCACACTGGCCGCCCTCAATATGCTCCGACATTGGGGCGATAAACGACCAAGCCGCTCCTTGATCGCCGCCTCCACCCGCGCCGGTAGTCTCTCCCAACCGAGCAGCGGTCCCTTTACCCATCTCCCCGCCTCGTCTTGAATCAGGTCGCCTCGCTCTTGCATACCGCGCAGCAATTCGATGGTGAAGAGCGGATTACCGTTCGTGTGACGATAGAGCGTCTCGCGGAAGGCGTCGTCCAATCGATTGGGCTCGCTGTCCAGGAAGGCGTCCACGAAGCGCCGCCCCTCGGCCCGGTTCAGGTCGATCTGGTTATCCCCAAACTCGCGCTGGAACTCGTGAAGCACCGCTTCCAAAGAGTGGCACTCCAAGCCCGGATCGCGGATGACCTCATCGGGCCGGTAAGCGCCGATGACCAGGATGCGACTGTTTGCCAGCCGTCGCCCCAGGTGGAAGAGCAGGCTGATGGAACCGGGATCCACCCATTGCAGATCGTCCAGCACCAGGATCAGCGGATGTCGGCGTGCCAAAGTGCGCAGCAATCTGGTGAATTGCTCGAACAGATCAACCCGCTGGAGGTCCGCCGACTCAGATCGCGTGGAGCGTTGTACCAGTTCATCCAGCCGCGCCCGCCATTCCACCCCCAGGGGAGCGAAAGCCTCCGCACGCAGCGCCAGGGCCTCTCCGGGCACAAAGAGATCGATCAGGTTCGGGCCGACCTCTACCAGCGCCTGCACCGCGTCGGGCAGCACGGCCCACAGGCGCAGAGCTTGCTCGCGTGTGATGGCCCCTCCCGCGCGTTTAGCCTCGACGTCTCCGGTGAGCAGCTGTACGATCTCGCGGAAGGGCGAGTATGGGTCACCGATGCCGATGCGCGCGTTGCAGCTTCCGCTGGCCGCGACGGCATCGCCGCGAGTCTCCATAGCCCGTTGGATGAACTTGTTTATCAGCGCGGTCTTGCCGCTGCCCGCGTCGCCGGTGACGAAAACCACCCGACCTCGTCCGGCGAGCGCTGCTTCGAGGAATCCTTCCAGTTGCGACAGTTCGCGCTCCCGGCCCACGAATGGGGATAAGGGAAGAGGAGAGATCGAGGAAATAACGGGAGGAACTTCCGTATGTTCATGCCGCTGTGTTCTTTCGCCGCCTAATTTGCCATCGCGGATGCCATCATAGAGCGCGGTGGTCTCCTGCGCCGGCTCAACGCCCAGCTCTTCGATCAGCAAGCGGCAGCAGGTCTCGTACTGGGTCAGAGCGGCGCTGCGCCGGCCGCCGAGCGCCAGCAGTCTCATCAACCGGCGGTGCGCTCCCTCCTGCCAGGGTTCCAGTTCTAGTTGCTGCCGGACGTAGTGCCGGGCCTGGTCGTAGCGACCGGCCTGCTCGGCGTAGACCGCCAGACGCTGAAGCGTTGACACCATCTTCCGGTTGAGATATTCGCGCTTGAACAGGGCCCACTCCTCGAAGGCCGGGCAGGCTCCGGGGGAGAAGCCCTCCAGAAAGGGACCCTGGTACAGGGAAACAGCGCTTTGTAAGTCAGGGATTACGCCTTCGCTGACCCGTCGGCTGCGCTCAGGGCAGGCTCGCCGAGTCGCTGAAGCGCCGACTCGTTTCTCGAACGTCTCCACGTCGAGACTGTGATCGCTGTCTGTGTTGAACTGGAGCGTGTGGCGGGTGATTAGCAGGAAGGGAGGATCTGCCTCGTGGTCGCCGATACTTTTGCGCAGATCGTAGAGCGCATAGCGCAGATTGGCCAGTGCGTTCCGCTCGCACCGCCCAGGCCACAGCAGTTCGGCCAGCGCCTCGCGGCGATGCACGCGATCCGCTTCGACAGCCAGGTAGGCCAGCAGCGCCCGGACCTTGTTCGACTCGAAACCCGTGACCGGCTCATCATCTATCTTGGCCTGAAAAGGACCGAGCAGGGAAAGTGACAGGTGTGACATGTTTCCTCTTGGAAGAGTTGACACCGCCCCTTGTCTGAACGCATTATATCCCATTGGGGAAAATTTATCAAATACACGTTTTCCCCACGTTTTCCCCACGTTGGGTTGGTATAATGGATCTGGTGTAGGTTCTCTATGATACCACAAGGAGCGATTATGAATGCCGATCAACGACGTTACTTCGCCTATATGTTGCGCCTGTGGGAGGTCAGCAATGAAGGGAAACTGGTCTGGCGGGCTTCGTTGGAAAGCCCTCACACCGGTGAGCGCCACGGGTTCGCCGATCTGTCGGCGTTGTTTAGCTTCTTGAAGGAAAGGGCGGAGGAAACGCCTTTGGATTTAGAGGGAGGATTGAACGATGAACACAGAGCCTGAATTCAAGAGAGGGAATCGTACTTTAGCCGACCATTTATCTGCACGAGGAGGTGCGAAAATGTTGTTCGACAAGATAAAGTTAATGGCTCAAGTGATCGGTTTTATCTGTATCGGTCTGCTTGCCGTCTACGGCGGCGTGGTCGCGGCGACTGGCGGCCCGCCGGCCTGGGCCGCGGGCGATGCTGCGCCCAACGCGCCAGAGGCCATCACGCCCGCCCTGATCAGCTACCAGGGCACGCTGCGCGATGATAGCGATAACCTGGCGAACGGCACCTACGATATGGTGGTCGCGATCTGCCAGAACGAGGACGGCAGCGGCCAGATTTGGAGCGAGACCCACAATGACGTGGAGGTGCGCGAGGGCCACTTTAGCCTGTTGCTGGGGGAGAAGACCGCGCTTTCGCGCGAGGACTTCGTCGATCCCAGCCTCTACATCGAGCTGACTGTGGACGGGCAGGTGATGACGCCGAGACAGCGCTTCGCCGCAGTGCCCTATGCCATCTCCGCCACCTACGCTACCAAGCTCAGTGCGCCCGACGGCGACCCGGCGGAGGCGGTGTGGGTGAGCGATGATGGTGACGTGCATGTCGGCAGCTCGGATCAGCAATCGACGATGGTCGCGCTGCACGGGATCACGCCGACGCTGCGCTTTAACCACAGCGCCGGGCAGCCCGAGGTGGACCTCAGGGCGAACGGGGAAGCGTTCGAGATCATAGAGCCTGACGATGGGGATGATCTCTGGTTAAAAATCAACAACGACGGCCAGGTGGGCATCGGGAAGGACCCGGAGGTGAAGCTAGACGTGAATGGCTGGGCCAGCGTGTCCGGCAAACTGGGCGTTGGGACGACGAGTCCTGATACAGACCTATCCGTCGTCGGAGTAGTTCGTGGCGCGGACACCGCGGATGAAACCGAGTACACCGAGATCGGTCACGGAGGCGGCAATGGCTACATCAACACGGTCGGTGATGGAGCTCTGAAGTTCAGGCACGACGGCGACAACAAGATGTCGTTGAGCGACGCGGGCGATCTGAACGTGACCGGCAACATCAGTTGGAACGGACATCTTGACGACTTTGCGTACTCGGGCGCCCACACAGTATCTCACGACGCAGATTCTAGTGGTGCTGGATGGTCAACGGAATGGTTGCGCGCCACTGGTCACAGCATTTGTTTTCTGAATGGCGTCAAGTGCCGAGGGGCCGGTGGGAATGACGAGTCTTGTGTCTGTGATATTGTGATAGCGTCGGATGGCGGCACAAATAAATGGCAACTTAAGGCCTACGCCGAAGATGTTAACTATACAAAATGCAAGGCCCGATGTATAGGCTGGTGACACATAAGCACGCGAGTGTCATTTTTGCTCAAAGGGGTTTGTAACCCCGCCTGAGACATGGGCTGATGCTGAAGACGAGGGGTGCGTGCAACGTCCCGTTGCCAGCCGCTTGAAGCGCTAGCTTGATGGATATGGAGCTCCGTGCTTGCTTGATGTGCGTGTACTGCTAGGAGGATAATCATGAGACACAAAGCCCTTGTGTTCATTGCGATAACGGCCATCGTCGCCCTGAGCCTGATCGTGGCTCACGGGGCCCTGGCCGGTGGATCGCTCGCGCCTGCATTCCAATCAGGCCCGCCGGTAAAACTCGACGGAGCTGGTGCCTCATTCAGCGCGGTGGACGGCCCCACCGCCAGCGGCAGCGATTTTACCTTCCAGCCGAGCAGCTTCCCCCCCAACCGGCTGACCCAGGCCGATGTGGACAATATGCCCTATTGGGACACCGACCCCGGCCACATCGGCGTGCCCGGCATTGATAACGGCACCGTCTACGCCCTGGCCGTGGCCGAGGATGGCACCGTATACGTCGGCGGCGACTTCACCGACGCCGGTGGCGTGGCGGCGGCCGACTATATCGCCCAGTGGAACGCGGACGGCTGGTCAGCCTTGGGCAGCGACATCACCGGCCCGGTCTATGCCCTCGCCATTCAGGGCAGCGATGTCTACGTCGGCGGCGACTTCAGCGACCCCGACTTTGGCACCTATCCCATCAACAACTTTGCCCGCTGGGATGGCAGCAGATGGTGGCCGCTTCGAGGCGGCGTCAACGGTCCGGTCAACGCCATCGCCATCGCCGGTGACGGCGACGTCTACGTGGGCGGCGAGTTCACCTCGGCTGGCGGCGTGAGCATGAAGGGGATCGCCCGCTGGAACGGCTCGTGGCACGACGTGGACGGCGGCGTCACCGACATTTACTACGATCCCGGCTCTGTGAACGCCATCGCGGTCAGCGGCGCGGACGTCTACGTCGGCGGCGATTTCGATTACGCTGGCGGCGACTCCGCCGCCTACATCTCCCGCTGGAACAGCGCCGCAAGCCAATGGGAAAGCCTGGGTTCCCCGCTGAGCTACGAAGTGGACGCCCTTGCCACCAACGGCAGCGAACTTTACGTCGCGGCACGAACCAACATCAACGGCGGCTTTCGCTTCTACCAATACAACCTGGCCGACGAAACCTGGTCACAACTGGCCGAATGCGCCAACCCCGATTCCGACAGCGAGCACATCCGCGCCGTCACCGCCAGCCAGAACAACATCTTTGTCGGTGGCCGCTTCAGCGCGATTGGCGGGAC